>NZ_JBIVCD010000002.1:0-275189 GCF_044746425.1 Pseudomonas sp. NPDC086112
GGGCGCCGACACGCCGCTGAGCTATGCCTTGTCGAGTAACACCAGCGGCTTGCCGGCGCTGAGCTCGGCCGGGGTGGCGCTGGTGTACAGCGTCGCGGGCAACACGCTCACCGCCAAGGCCGGCGTAGCCGGTGCCGACGTGTTCACGTTCAGCCTCACCGCAGCGGGTGTGTACAGCTTCACGCTGCTCAAGCAGCTGGATCACGTGGATGGCAACGACGAGAACGACATCACCATCAACCTGGGCACGCTGCTGCAGGCCACCGACTACGATGGCGACACGGTGACGGCCGCGGCCGACAAACTGGTCATCACCGTCGACGACGATACGCCCGTTATAGGGACCGCCCCTGTGCAGGATCTCGATCCCACTTTGGGTGCGACGTCATGGACCTTTTCGGGTGACTTCGCCTACTCGATAGGTGCGGACCAGCGCGGGCCGACCTACTCTTCGGCAGCGGACAGTGATTTTGCCGAACTCGCCCTCTCTGGTTCGGCGAACGATGTTGCGATCGTTAATCCAACGGTCACCTGGGATTCAGAGAATCTCAACGCTGCCACGTTTAACATGTCGTTCGAATACGATCACGATCGCAATGCTGCCACCGCGACTGAACTGGTGGAAGGCACGCTGGTGTTTGACAAAGTCAATGACACCTATACCTTCGAGATGGATGCGCTGCAAGTGAAGCAAGACGTCACGCTGGGCGAAGGCACTGGATACGAAACGTATGACGTGGGTGGCACGAGTCCTTCCAGTGGCCCATCACCTGTGGCTACTGGGAAGCTTGGGGAAGGTTTCTACATCCAGATCACGGGCTTCGAGGCACCACTTAGTGCCGGCGGCAATACTGCCGTGGCGGCGGGTGAGCTTGTGAGCGGCACGCAGGCCCCTGTAACCTTGTCCAGCACTGCTCTGGGCGTTTCCGGAAATACGATCCAGGCAGGTGAAGCGGCCAACATCAATTTCTTCCAGACTGATCCGAAAGGAGATCTGGGCGCGACCAATTTTAGTTACGCGACCGATTTCTTTATCAAGTTCGATGGATACGAGACTGAAAGCGATGATCTTGTGCTTATAGTCAGTCTTGCTGATGCAAATAATTCTTCCATCACTACGACACGTGCCATCTACGTCGACCAAGGCGATGTGTACGAGAACGATACAAACAACGCCGATCTTGTTGGAACCAAGTACGAGGCCCTTATCCTCGATGA
The DNA here is from genome assembly GCF_044746425.1 of Pseudomonas sp. NPDC086112. Lineage (NCBI taxonomy): Bacteria > Pseudomonadati > Pseudomonadota > Gammaproteobacteria > Pseudomonadales > Pseudomonadaceae > Pseudomonas > Pseudomonas sp. NPDC086112. Next base: position 1,219 of record NZ_JBIVCD010000002.1, read on the forward strand.
CCTAGCCGATCCGAACGACCCGTTCCTGGACAACAATGATGCTCTATTGATTGTTGAAAGTAATGACTTCAACATTCAGGCCGGTGATAACTGGCTCATCAAGGGTATTCAGATTCTTTCGAATGATGCTGGCCTTACGGGCAGCGCGATAAATCTGAATCGCAATGTCGGTGCCGATGGCGCAAGCAGCACTGCCGCACAGCCGGTCGTTGGTCTCGTCGGGCCTGGAAACACGATTGCGGAGGATACGAGTACGAATCCGCTGAAGATCATCGATGCTGGTTTCTCCACCACCACGACTACACCAGCTACCCTTGATCTAACGCTGGATTTCAAAGTCGTCGATAGCGATAGCGATTTCACCGCTGTACAGACGATTGATATCGAAAATCCTGTCGTGGTCGAACTGGTGGGATTAACTAACTTGGCACCGACAGATTTCGTGCTTTGATCCGCTAAGAAGAGTACGCGCGCGACAGGATGTAAAACCTGTCCCGCGCGGTAATGCTGGCGACACGGTGATCGTATTGGTCGGTGTCAATCTTGCAACCGAAGTTGCACCGGGAGACTTCGTCTGATCCCTTAATTTGCATGACTTCTTCAGGAGGTGTTTATTGGTTAGCCTCGCGGCCCACAAGGCAGCGGGGCTTTCCATTTCCGGTCTACCTCCCGGTATCCAATGTCGGTTGCCAAACGGAATCGAGTCCCCAACACCCTCTCTGATCAGGGCTTATGGTTGATCCATGGACCCTGTACTCATCCCGTCGCCCCCTCCCAAGTAGTCTGAAACTCCCACCCCACTTGGGAGTATCGGCCGATGCGCAATAGCCGGCGCTTATCCATAGTTGCGGCCAATGGTCAACGGTCAGGCCAAGATGACCGCAACTGCTCTGGAGAAAGATCATGGCTATTGGAATCACCGGCGTGAACGTTTCGCTGGACGAAACGTCCGGTTTGCAGAATGCCACCGCCACGCCAACCCCTACGGGAGACGCTGACGACAACGACATTCTGGTGACCTCCCTGCCCTCGACCTTTGCTACCCGTTTGACCGCACTGAGTGCCGGTACCGCAACGGGGGCAGCGTTGAGTGGCTATACCGGTGCCGTGGGCAATACAGGCAGCAATGCGTTCACCATCACCGCAGACCCCGGAGCCAGCATTACCAATATCAGCTTCGTCGACAGCAATGGCGCACCGCTCAATGGTCTGGACAGCGGTCTGGATACCCTCGATGGCACCAGCATCCTTCTCTATACGGACGCGAACAACGACAACATCGTTCTGGGCCGAGCCGGGAGCGCTACCGGCGCGATCGTGTTCGCCGCCTATATCGAAGAAACCGGATCGCCGGTCTCGGGCGGCAAGATCTGGACCGTGGAGTACCAACCGCTCAAGCATCCAGATGCTGCGAACGCCGATGATTCGCTCAATCTGCTGAATAAGGTATTCGTCGGAACCAGTCAGGACCTGGAATTCAGCCTGGCCGGTGTGCCTTCCGGTGCGAACCTCTTCCTGATGTTCACGAAGGCAAACCCGGCAACTGAAACGGTCGATGGTGTCGTGCGGATCACGGATCCCACCATCATCGCCACCGGTAAGGACCCTGCAGACCAGTCAAGCGGCGCCAATATCAACACTGGCGACACGATCATTACCAGCCAGGCGGCTAACCCGACCACCTTCGGCACCAACAATCAGATGATTACGGAACAGGATGGCATCCGCTTTTCGTTCGTCACCGGTGCCAGGCAGGATGTGACCATTCCCAACCTGAGTCAGACCGAAGCAAATTTTGAATCCAACATCGACTTTACCGGCGTCTTCAACGCAAGGATGGCTAATTTCGACGTCGTACAGCTGCAAAGCGGCAAGAGTGCCGTGGTAAAAATCAGCGCATTCACCACCGCTGCTGAACCTGGCGTGAACTTCATCAACGGCTATGCGGGTGATACGTCAATTGCCATCACCAATGTTCGCGTCTTCAACAGCGCCGGGGTGGTGATCGAGAATTCAAACGGATCGGTGAATGATCCGGCCATTGGCATCACCTTTTCCGGTGGGGTTGCTACCATCACCGGCGTTTTGGCCGGCTACCAGATTGAATACACCACAGCGTCGGATCACAACCGCGTGCTCGTCGAGAACGGCGCGGCCCTCGACGCCAGGGGTAATACCCACGCCGATTTCGATATCGGTGGTTTCACGCTGGTCCAGGCCTCTGTTTCGAAAACCGAAATCGGCTCCAAAATGATCTTCGAGGACGACGGCCCGAGCGCGGACGTGGTTGATGGCGGCGGCGCGGTGACGATCGACGAGACGGCTGGCAACCAGGACAACGACAGCGACCTGGCAGCGGTTCTGGCCCTGTTCGACACAGAAGTAACGAATAAAGGCACGGACTTGAATCCAACCGAGTTCGCGATCAGCACCACACCTTTGGCCACCACGACACTGAGCAGCTTTGGCCAGGACGCCGCGGGCGGGACGAAAGTGCTGTCGCTGGCGATTGTGGGCGGTGATGGCACCGACTCGTTGCTCAACACCACCGATGGCAAGGACATCAAGCTGTTCAAGGAAGGCAATCTGATTGTCGGCCGCTATGACGTGGCCAATGGCACGGTCACGGCAGATGATCCGGCGGCGTTCGCGATTGCGCTGCAGCAGGACGGCAACGTGGCGGTGGCGCAGTATGTCTCGCTCACGCACCCTGTCGCCGGTAGTTCGGCGGCGGATCATGACGACCGGGTCGATTTGGCCGGCCTGGTCAATGCGGTGGTGACGGTGACCGACGGCGACGGCGACACCAGCACCGACAGCGTCGGCATCGGCGATGACATCAACTTCGACGACGACGGGCCGAGCGCGGACGTGGCCGATGGCGGCGGTTCAGTAACAATCGACGAGACGGCCGGCAACCAGGATAACGACAGCGATGCGGCGGCGGTTCTGGCGCTGTTCGACACGGAAGTGCTGAACAAGGGCACGGACTTGAGTCCAGCGGAGTTCGCGATCAGCACCACGCCTTTGGCCACTACGGCGCTCAGCAGCTTTGGCCAGGACCAGGAGGGTGCGACGAAAGTGCTGTCGCTGGCGATTGTGGGCGGTAATGGCACCGACTCGCTGCTCAACACCACCGATGGCAAGGACATCAAGCTGTTCAAGGAAGGCGATCTGATTGTCGGCCGCTATGACGTGGCCAATGGCACGGTCACGGGAGCCGATCCGGCGGCGTTCGCGATTGCGCTGTTGCAGGACGGCAACGTGGCGGTGGCGCAGTATGTTTCGCTCACGCACCCTATCGCCGGCAGCTCGGCGGCTGCCCATGACGATCAGGTCAATCTGGCCGGCCTGATCAACGCAGTGGTGACGGTGACCGACGGCGACGGCGACACCAGCACCGACAGCGTCGGTATCGGCGGCGACATCAACTTCGACGACGACGGACCGGCGGCGTCAGCCAACAGCACGGTGCTGCTCGACGACGATGCACTCACCGGTGGCAATCCCGGCGGTACGGACGACGATGTAAACGCGGCTAACGCAAGCGGCACGCTGGGCCACGACTTTGGTCAGGACGGGGCCGGAACGGTGGCCTATCTGACCAGCGGCGCACCCACAGGCTTCACCTATGTGGCCGATGGCACCAGCTTGTTGGTCAAGCAGGGCACGACCACGGTGCTGACCCTGACGATGGTTGCGGCAACAGGTGCCTACTCGGTGGTGCAAAACAATCCGATCGCTCATGCGGCGGGTCTGAACGAGAACAACCAGGCGTTCACCATCAGCTACCGGGTGACCGATGGTGATGGCGATACGGCCGACGGCACGCTGGGGATCAACGTCGATGACGATACCCCCGTTATCGAGACAGCCCCTGTGCAGGATGTCGATCCCACTTTGGGTGCGACGTCATGGACCTTTTCGGGTGACTTCGCCTACTCGATAGGTGCGGACAAGCGCGGGCCGACCTACTCTTCGGCAGCGGACAGTGATTTTGCCGCCCTCGCCCTTTCTGGTTCGGCGAACGATGTTGCGATCGTTGATCCAACGGTCACCTGGGATTCAGAGAGTCTCGCCGCTGCCACGTTTAACGTGTCGTTCAAATACGATCACGATCGCAATGCTGCCACCACGCCTGAACTGGTGGAAGGCACGCTGGTGTTTGACAAAGTCAATGACACCTACACCTTCGAGATGGATGCGCTGCAAACGACGCAAGACGTCACGCTGGGCGAAGGCACTGGATACGAAACGTATGACGTAGATGGTACGAGCCCTTCCAGTGGCCCATCACCTGTGGCCACTGGGAAGCTTGGGGAAGGTTTCTACATCCAGATCACGGGCTTCGAGGCACCACTTAGTGCCGGCGGCAATACTGTTGTGGCGGCGGGTGAGCTGGTGAGCGGCACGCAGGCCGCAGTAACCTTGTCCAGCACTGCTCTGGGCGTCTCCGGAAATACGATCCAGGCAGGTGAAGCGGCCAACATCAATTTCTTCCAGACTGATCCGAAAGGAGATCTGGGCGCCGACAACTTTAGTTACGCGACCGATTTCTTTATCAAGTTCGATGGATACGAGACTGAAAGCGATGATCTTTTGCTTATAGTCAGTCTTGCTGATGCAAATGATTCCTCCATCACTACAACACGGGCCATCTACGTCGACCAAGGCGATGTGTACGAGAACGATACAAACAACGCCGATCTTGTTGGAACCAAGTACGAGGCCCTTATCGTCAACGACCTAGCCGATCCGAACGACCCGTTCCTGGACAACAATGATGCTCTATTGATTGTTGAAAGTAATGACTTCAACATTCAGACCGGTGATAACTGGCTCATCAAGGGTATTCAGATTCTTTCGAATGATGCTGGCCTTACGGGCAGCGCGATAAATCTGAATCGCAATGTCGGTGCCGATGGCGCAAGCAGCACTGCCGCACAGCCGGTCGTTGGTCTCGTCGGGCCTGGAAACACGATTGCGGAGGATACGAGTACGAATCCGCTGAAGATCATCGATGCTGGTTTCTCCACCACCACGACTACACCCGCTACCCTTGATCTAACGCTGGATTTCAAAGTCGTCGATAGCGATAGCGATTTCACTGCTGTACAGACGATTGATATCGAAAATCCTGTCGTGGTCGAACTGGTGGGAGTGACTAACTTGGCACCGACAGATTTGGTGCTTTGATCCGGTGACCGACATCGCAAGCACTGACATTGTCTGAAAACCGCTGCAGGTACACAGCCTGGCTCCCGCAAGGGGCCAGGCTGTTTTTTATTGGGCCACTGCGGTCCCTGAGCCAAGGCCAGACGAGCCTTGCGGCATATCCTCATTCCCAAACGGAATAGGCGGCACCGTTCCTTAACGCCCTCGTGCTGTTCCCCCATCCAAGTAGTCTGAAACTCCCATCCCGCCTGGGAGTATTGGCCGATGCGCGATCCCCGGCGCTTAGCCATAGTTGCAGCGATAGGTCAACGGTCAGGCCTCGATGACCGCAATTGCTCTGGAGAAAGATCATGGCTATTGGAATTACCGGCGTGAACGTTTCACTGGACGAAACGGCCGGATTACAGAACGCCACCGCCACGCCAAGCCCTGCGGGAGACGCTGACGACAACGACATTCTGGTGGCATCGCTGCCCTCGACCTTTGCTACCCGTTTGACCGCACTGAGTGCCGGTACCGCAACGGGGGCAGCGTTGAGTGGCTATACCGGCGCCGTGGGCGACACGGGCAGCAATGCGTTCACCATCACCGGTGGAGCCAGCATTACCGATATCAGCTTCGTCGACAGCACTGGCGCACCGCTTAATGGCCTGGACAGCGGACTGGACACCCTCGATGGCACGAGCATCCTTCTCTATACCGATACGAACAACAACATCCTTCTGGGCCGAGCCGGGAGCGCTACCGGCGCGATCGTGTTCGCTGCCTATATCGAAGAAACCGGATCGCCGGTCTCGGGCGGCAAGATCTGGACCGTGGAGTATCAACCGCTCAAGCATCCAGATGCGACGAACGCCGATGATTCGCTCAATCTGCTGGATAAAGTATTCGTCGGAACCAGTCAGGACCTGGAATTCAGCCTGGCCGGTGTGCCTTCCGGTGCGAACCTCTTCCTGATGTTCACGAAGACGAACCCGACAGTTGTCGACGACAGTGGTGTCTTGCGGATCACGGATCCCACCATCATCGCCACCGGTAAGGACCCCGCAGACGAGTCAAGCGGCGCCAATATCAACACTGGCGACACGATCATTACCAGCCAGGCGGCTAACCCGACCACCTTCGGCACCAACAGTCAGATGATTACGGAACAGGATGGCATCCGCTTTTCGTTCGTCACCGGTGCCCGGCAGGATGTGACCATTCCCAACCTGAGTCCGACCGAAGCAGATGTTGAATCCAACATCGACTTTACCGACGTCTTCAACGCGAAGATGGCCAGCTTCGAGGTCGTGCAGTTGCAAAGCGGCAAGAGTGCCGTGGTAAAAATCAGCGCATTCACCACCGCTGCTGAACCTGGCGTGAACTTCATCAACGGCTATGCGAACGATACGCCGGTTGCCATCACCAATGTTCGCGTCTTCAACAGCGCCGGGGTGGTGATCGAGAATTCAAACGGATCGGTGAATGATCCGGCCATTGGCATCACCTTTTCCGGTGGGGTTGCTACCATCACCGGCGTTTTGGCCGGCTACCAGATTGAATACACCACAGCGTCGGATCACAACCGCGTGCTCGTCGAGAACGGCGCGGCCCTCGACGCCAGGGGCAATACCCACGCCGACTTTGATATCGGTGGTTTCACGCTGCTCCAAACCGCTGTTTCGACTGCCGAAATCGGCTCCAAGATGATCTTCGAAGATGACGGCCCTTCACTCGCCTTTGGTAACCTGATCGGCACCGGTAGCGTCCTGCCACAAACCGGATATTGGAGTCATTCGGCCGGCGCCGACGGGCTGGATGCGAACGGTCTGGATATTTCGGTGAATAGCTCGTTCACCCTCGTCAGGCCAGACAACACCACCACGACCGGGACCGCCACACTCGACGAGCTATCGCCCTCACCGGACGGCAATGGCGCATACCAGTTCGCCGGGACGTTGACCGGCGATTTCGACAACAACGCCGCCACAACGGATACCACCATCGACTACACGCTGAGTGCCTTGGCCGATGGCAGCTATGTACTGGATCTGGTGCAAGGCTTCAGTTCGACGGTCGTGCTCAGCAGTGCCGATGGCTCGCTCGGTGCCGGCGGCCCGGATCCAGTGCGCACCTTGTTGATTCCAGAGCAGGATCCGCCGACTATTCCTTCGCCATCCGAGGAGATTGTCTTTTTTGGTGTTACCGCGACCACGTCCTCAAGCGACATATTTTCCGCCATCGGGCTGGGAGCACCCGACCTCACCGAAGCACAGATAGAAAGTGGCGGGTTTGCGTTTATCGGCGCCGCGAACATGAACGTCAGCACCTCCGGCATTGGCATCGCCAACAACAACCTGGATGGAAACACGACAGCAGGCATCAATGCCGGTGACGAGAGTTTCGTCATCAATCCCGAGTCTTTGTTGTCGAGCATGAAAGTGTTCATCGACAACTCAGTACAAGGGTACAACCCGGCAACGGAAGAGCTGTACTACACGATCTTCTACGCGGACGGCACCACTTCGGGTTCGCCGACGAAGGTTCTTGCCGCTGATCTGACCTCGGAAGCCGGAGGACAGAAGTCCTTCGTCATCGAGAAGGCGGACGCGACGCTGATCGACGCTGTTCAGCTCACGATGGGCCTGGGCACGATCAAGATCCCGGTGATCCAGTTCATTCAGGAGACCGAGAGCCTGGCCAGTGATATCCAGCTGACATTCAACGCGACGGTGACGGACAGGGATGGGGACTCGGCGACGAGTACGTTCGACGCCAACCTGTTCGCCAACGACTTGACCGGATCTTTCGACTACACGCTGGTGGGTACGGGCGGTGAGGCTGATGCCTTCAACGTCGACTTGTCATTCACCGAGAACCTGTACCAGGTCACCGGCTTCGATGCGGGCGCAGACCTGCGAGATACGCTGGTGCTCAACGGCGACCAGAACGCGGTTGTCCAGATTGACAACAGCGGCTCAGACAGCATTGTGTCGGTCACCGAAACGGGCGGACAAGTCACGACCATCACCTTGGTCGGGGTTGATCTTCTGACTAGCAACGACATCGTTATCGGCAGCGTCTGAGGCGTCGCGCGCGTGAAAGGATGCGAGGGTGGCGCAAGTCACCCTCGCATTGTTTTTGCAGTTCCAATAGGCGATCCGCACGCTCGCATCACCTTGGGCACCCTGCGGCAGACCACCGACGAAGACGACTAGGCCGAAACTCCCACCCCGTTTGGGAGTATCGGCCAATGTGCAATTCCGGGCGCTTGGTCATAGTTGTAGAGGTCAATGGTCAGACCTCAATGACCGCAATTGCTCGGGAGAAAAATCATGGCTATTGCAATCACAGGCGAGGACGTTGTGCTGGACGAGACGGCCGGGTTACAGAACGCCACCGCCACGCCAACCCCTGCAGGAGACGCTGACGACAACGACATTCTGGTGGCATCCCTGCCCGCTTCCTTCTCTACCCGCTTGACCGCACTTGGAGCCGGTACCGCAACGGGTGCGGCTTTGAGTGGCTATACCGGTGCCGCGGGCAACACGGGCACCAATGCGTTCACCATCACCGGTGGAGGAAGCATTAGCGACATCAGCTTCGTCGACAGCGCTGGCGCCCCCCTCAATGGCGTGGACAGCGGACTGGACACCCTTGATGGCACCAGCATCCTTCTCTATACCGATACGAACAACAACATCCTTGTGGGCCGAGCCGGGGGCGCCGATGGCGCGATCGTGTTCGCTGCCTACATTGAAGAAACCGGATCGCCGGTCACCGGCGGCAAGATCTGGACCGTGGAATACCAACCGCTCAAGCATCCAGATGCTACAAACCCCGATGATTCGCTCAATCTGCTGGACAAGGTGTTCATCGGAGCTACTCAGGACCAGGGATTCAGTCTCGCCGGTGCGCCCTCCGGTCAGAACCTCTTTTTGATGTTCACGAAAGCGAACCCGACAACTGAAACAGTCGATGGTGTCGTGCGGATCACCGATACCACCATCATCGCCACCGGCAAGAACCCCGCAGACCAGTCGAGCGGCGCCAATATCAACACTGGCGACACGATCAATACCAGCCAGGGTGGTGGCCCGACCACCATCGGCACCAACAACCAGATGATTACGGAACAGGAAGGCATCCGCTTTTCGTTCGTCACGGGCGCCAGGCAGGATGTGACCGTTCCCAATCTGAGTCAGACCGAAGCAGATGTTGAATCCAACATCGACTTTACCGGCGTCTTCAATTCGACGTCGGCCAGTTTCGACGTCGTGCAGTTGCAAGGCGGCAAGAGTGCGGTGGTCAAAATCAGCGCATTCAACACCGCTGTTGAACCTGGCGTGAACTTCGTCAACGGCTATACAGGTGATACGGCGGTTGCCATCACCAATGTGCTCGTCACCAACATCAGCACCGGGCAGGTGATCGAGAATTCAGACGGTTCGGTGAATGATCCGTCCATTGCCATCACCTTTACTGGTGGGGTTGCAACCATCACCGGCGTTCTGGCCGGTTACCAGATTGAATACACCACAACGTCGGACCACAACCGCGTGCTCATCGAGAACGGGGCGGCCCTTGACGCCAGGGGCGATAACCACGCCGATTTTGATATCGGTGGCTTCACGCTGCGCGAAGCCTCTACTACGATCGCCGAAATCGGCTCCAAGATGAACTTCGAAGACGACGGACCAAGCGTCAGCGCCACCGGCACGGAGCCAGTACTGACGGTCGACGAAACGGTGCTGACGACCGACGCCACCCAGAGCTTTACCGCCAACTTCAGCTCGGCGTTTGGTGCTGATGGCGCGGGCACGCTGACCTATGCGTTGGGCATGACGGCCGGCCCTTCCGGACTGACCGACACGGCCACCGGCGAAGCGGTGAACCTGTCGCTTAACGGCACCGTGGTCGAAGGCCGCACGGCCACCACCAACCTGCTGGTGTTCACGGTCACCGTCGCCGCCAACGGTGACGTCACCCTCGACCAGCTGCGCGCGGTGGTGCATCCCGATGCCACCGATCCCGATGATGCAACGAGCCTGAGCTCGGACGATCTGGTCACCCTGACGGCAACCATCACCGACAAGGACGGTGACAGTGCCCAGGCGACCCTCAACATCGGCCAGAACCTGGTGTTCGAGGACGACGGACCAAGCATCCACACCACCGGCGACGAACCGACGCTGACGGTAGACGAAACGGTGCTGACAACCGACGCCACCCAGAGCTTTACCGCCAACTTCAGCTCGGCGTTTGGTGCTGATGGCGCCGGCACGCTGACCTATGCACTGGGCATGACGGCCGGTGCTTCCGGGCTGACCGATACGGCCACCGGCGAGGCAGTCAACCTGTCGCTCAACGGCGGTGTAGTCGAAGGCCGCACAGCCACCACCAACCTGCTGGTGTTCACGGTCAGCGTCGCCGCCAACGGTGACGTCACCCTCGATCAGCTGCGCGCCGTGGTGCATCCCGATGCCACCGATCCCGATGATGCGACGAGCCTGAGCTCGGACGATCTGGTAACGCTGACGGCAACCATCACTGACAAGGACGGCGACAGTGCCCAGGCGACCCTCAACATCGGCCAGAACCTGGTGTTCGAGGACGACGGACCAAGCATCCACACCACCGGCGACGAACCGACGCTGACGGTAGACGAAACGGTGCTGACAACCGACGCCACCCAGAGCTTTACCGCCAACTTCAGCTCGGCGTTTGGTGCTGATGGCGCCGGCACGCTGACCTATGCACTGGGCATGACGGCCGGTGCTTCCGGGCTGACCGATACGGCCACCGGCGAGGCAGTCAACCTGTCGCTCAACGGCGGTGTAGTCGAAGGCCGCACAGCCACCACCAACCTGCTGGTGTTCACGGTCAGCGTCGCCGCCAACGGTGACGTCACCCTCGATCAGCTGCGCGCCGTGGTGCATCCCGATGCCACCGATCCCGATGATGCGACGAGCCTGAGCTCGGACGATCTGGTCACCCTGACGGCGACCATCACCGACAAGGACGGCGACAGTGCCCAGGCGACCCTCAACATCGGCCAGAACCTGGTGTTCGAGGACGACGGACCGAGCATCAGCACCACCGGCGACGAGCCAACGCTGACGGTGGACGAAACGGTGCTGGCGACCGACGCCACCCAGAGCTTTACCGCCAACTTCAGCTCGGCGTTCGGCGCTGATGGCGCCGGCACGCTGACCTATGCGCTGGGCGCGACGGCCGGCCCCTCGGGGCTGACTGATACGGCCACCGGCGAGGCAGTCAACCTGTCGCTCAACGGCGCCGTGGTCGAAGGACGCACGGCCACCACCAACCTGCTGGTGTTCACGGTCAGCGTCGCCGCCAACGGTGACGTCACCCTCGATCAACTGCGCGCCGTGGTGCATCCAGACGCCACTGATCCCGATGATGCGACGAGCCTGAGCTCGGACGATCTGGTCACGCTGACGGCCACCATCACCGACAAGGACGGTGACAGTGCCCAGGCGACCCTCAACATCGGCCAGAACCTGGTGTTCGAGGACGACGGACCAAGCATCCACACCACCGGTGACGAACCGACGCTGACGGTCGACGAAACGGTGCTGACAACCGACGCCACCCAGAGCTTTACCGCCAACTTCAGCTCGGCGTTTGGTGCTGATGGCGCGGGCACGCTGACCTATGCGTTGGGCATGACGGCGGGTGCTTCCGGGCTGACCGATACGGCCACCGGCGAGGCAGTCAACCTGTCGCTCAACGGCGCCGTGGTCGAAGGCCGCACGGCCACCACCAACCTGCTGGTGTTCACGGTCACCGTCGCCGCCAACGGTGACGTCACCCTCGACCAGCTGCGCGCCGTGGTGCATCCCGATGCCACCGATCCCGATGACGCGACGAGCCTGAGCTCGGACGATCTGGTGACACTGACGGCAACCATCACTGACAAGGACGGTGACAGTGCCCAGGCGACCCTCAACATCGGCCAGAACCTGGTGTTCGAGGACGACGGACCGAGCATCCACACTACCGGCACGGAGCCAATACTGACGGTAGACGAAACGGTACTGGCGACCGACGCCACCCAGAGCTTTACCGCCAACTTCAGCTCGGCGTTTGGTGCTGATGGCGCGGGCACGCTGACCTATGCGTTGGGCATGACGGCCGGCCCTTCCGGACTGACCGACACGGCCACCGGCGAGGCAGTGAACCTGTCGCTCAACGGTGGTGTAGTAGAAGGCCGCACGGCCACCACCAACCTGCTGGTGTTCACGGTCAGCGTCGCCGCCAATGGTGACGTCACCCTCGACCAGCTGCGCGCCGTGGTGCATCCCGATGCCACCAACCCTGATGATGCGACGAGCCTGAGCTCGGACGATCTGGTAACCCTGACAGCAACTATCACCGACAAGGACGGTGACAGTGCCCAGGCGACCCTCAACATCGGCCAGAACCTGGTGTTCGAGGACGATGGACCAAGCATCAGCACCACCGGCACGGAGCCAATACTGACAGTAGACGAAACGGTGCTGACAACCGACGCCACCCAGAGCTTTACCGCCAACTTCAGCTCGGCGTTTGGTGCTGATGGCGCGGGCACGCTGACCTATGCGTTGGGCATGACGGCGGGGGCTTCCGGGCTGACCGACACGGCCACCGGCGAGGCAGTGAACCTGTCGCTCAATGGCACCGTGGTGGAAGGCCGTACGGCCACCACCAACCTGCTGGTGTTCACGGTCAGCGTCGCCGCCAACGGTGACGTCACCCTCGACCAGCTGCGCGCCGTGGTGCATCCCGACGCCACCGATCCCGATGATTCGACGACTCTGTCGGCGGACAATCTGGTGACGCTGATAGGGACCATCACCGACAAGGACGGCGACAGAGCCCAGGCGACCCTCAATATCGGGCAGAACCTGGTGTTCGAAGACGACGGCCCGTCACTTGCATTCGGCAACCTGATCGGCACCGGTAGCGTCCTGCCGCAATTCGGCTTCTGGGACCATTCGGCGGGCGCCGACGGGCTGGGTGCGGCGGGTCTGGATATCTCGGTGAATAGCCAGTTCACCCTCGTCAGGCCAGACAACACGACCACCACCGGGACCGCAACGCTCACCGAGCAGTCGCCCTCACCCGACGGCAATGGCGCATACCAGTTTGCAGGGACGTTGACCGGTGATTTCGACAACAACGCCGCAACGGCGGACACCAGCGTCGACTACACGCTGACCGCCTATGCCGATGGCCGCTATGCACTGGATCTGGTGCAAGGCTTCAGTTCAGAGATCGTGCTCAGCACTGCCGACGGCGCGCTCGGTGCCGGCGGTCCGGACCCAGTGCGCACATTGTTAATTCCAGAGCAGGATCCGCCGACAATTCCTTCGCCATCTGAGGAGGTTGTGTTCTTTACCGCGAAGGCGCTTGCGTCGACTTCGGACATCCTGACCGGTATCGGGCTTGGAGCGCCCGACCCCACCGAAGCCACGCTACAGACCAACCCCCTGCCCTCGTACATCGACCCGAGGGCCATGAACGTCAGCACCGCCGGCATCGGCGTCGCCAATAACCTGTTCCAGGGAGACAACCTGGCGGCAATCGGCGCTGCCGATGAAAGTTTCGTCGTCAATCCGGAGAGCTTGCTGACGGGCATGAGGGTCTTCATCGACAACTCCGTGGGAGGTTACAACACGGCGACCGAGGACCTGTACTACAGGGCCTTCTACGAGGATGGCACGTTCTCGAATCTCATCGAAGTGAACACCCTGACTCCGGAGGCAGGCGGACAGGTATCCTTCCTCATTGAGAGCGATGGCACGAATCTGATCGACGCTGTTCAGCTCACGATGGCCCGAGGCGAGATCAAGATCCCGACGATCCAGTTCATCCACGAGACCGAGAGCCTGGCCAGTGATGTCCAGCTGACGTTCAACGCGACGCTGACCGACAAGGATGGGGACTCGGCGACGAGTACGTTCGACGCCAACCTGTTCGCCAACGACCTGTCCGGCACCTTCGACTTCTCGCTGGTGGGCACGGGCGGTGAACGTGATGCCTTCAACATCGATTTGTCAGTCGATGAGAACCAGTACCAGGTTACCGGCTTCGATGCGAACGCAAGCCTGCGAGACACACTGGTACTCAACGGCGACCAGAGCGCGGTTGTCCAATCGATCGACATCAGCGGTGCAGACAGCATCGTCACGGTTGCCGAAACGGGCGGACAAGTCACGACCATCACCTTGGTCGGGGTCGATCTTCTGAGTAGCGACATTGTTTACGGCAGCGTCTGAGAAACGCGCGTGAAAGAATGCGAGGGTGGCGCAAGCCACCCTCGCATTCTTTTGTCAGTTCCAGATCGTATCAACCCCGGCACCCTGCGGCAGACGCGCCCAAGGGTGTCAAAACGTCTTTTTTTGACGTGAAACCAAATCCAGTTCCACCCACGTGGACTCGGGTGGTTTTTCGTTGTTGGTGAGCCCGTGCTTGAGCGCATACATCAGCAAATCGATGCGGTTGATCAGATTAAGCTTTTGATAGATGTTGCTGAGGTGGTTGTGCACGGTGTGCTCGCTGATGCCCAGACGCCCGGCGATGCTCATGTATTTGGCGGACGGATCCCCGACAATGGCGCGAATCAATTCCCTCTCGCGTAGCGTCAGCCGCGCCTGTTTTGCCTGCTCCAGATTGCATTTCAAATGGATATTCCCGGTCGCGGCATAGCCGGAAAGCCCACCGGCCCAGGCTCTATCCAGTCCGGTGTCGCGATGATGGACTGTGATGATGGCCTGGATGATCGATTCCGTCGGGTCTTCCGCCAGCACGATGCCACGTGCGCCCGCCTCTATTGCCTGGGCAACGGGGATGGCTTCGTACAAACCCTTGAGCACCAGCACTTTCATTTCGGCGTTGCGGGTGAGTCCCGCAACGACTTCCAAAGGGTTCAACGCATCTGGAAAAAAACTGAAAAAAATCACATTGGGGCGCAACTGATCGGCAAGGTCCAGCGCATTGGTATAGGTGGTGGCCTGGCCGCTCACTTCCATCTGAGGCTTCCTGGCATTGATCAAGTCTTGAAGGCCCATGAGAACGAGGGGACGACAATCGATCAGCATCACACGTATTGTTTTTTTGTGGGTCGTCATATTTTCCTGACTCCCTTGAAGAATTAATGACCTCCCTCCCTTGGCCTTCCTGAATCAGCAGCTCGCTCACCTGCCCATCGTGATCGAAGGACAGATGCGAACGCCGACAGGCCTTAACGGTGCCTGCCCGGGTATTCATTTTTGGGGCCCTTCCCACTGGCTTCACAAGCAGGGGTTGCGGGCGTTTCCGAAAGCCGGGCAAAGCCATCGAGGCAACATAAATAGGAATAATCATCAATCACTTGCGCGTGATGACGTGCTCCCTCGATCTGTTCAACTGAGTCTAGGCCAGACCAGCACACTGCCAGCACGCCCATCCGCCAGTCGTCGACTCACGCCTCATGCGGGTAGCCCAGCGGTTGTCAAAAACGCCCATTTGACCCTTTAAAATCAATATCTTAGGTTCTCCACGGCCGACCTGCGACCAAGGTCTGATCGCGATCGAAATCGTCAATTAACCGACAAATGGTCCGCGCACAGGCGCAACCGCGATATTGGCGTCAATTTATCGGCGACACAGTGGGTGTTCGGCAGGATCAGGGGGATGTGAAGTTTTGGCTGGAGCGGCCGGAGCTCAACCAGCCATTAACGCTTTCGACACTTTCGGTAGGCAGCTTTCCCGCCCAACGATTGAGCGTGAGGACATTCGTGATGAATTCGTATTGCGTCTTGAGCAGGTCACGACGCGCCCGGAATTCGTTGCGTACGCTGGTCAGTACATCGACGGCATTGACCATTCCGTAATCGAGCGCTTTCTCTGCGGCCACTCTGGACAGCTGTGCCGAAGCCAGGGCATTTCGGCTCGCGCTGATCTTTTCTCCGCTCGAATTGGCGGTCAGGTAAGCGCTGGTGATCTCCTTGACCACCCGGCGCCGGATCGCTTCCAGTTCCTGCTCGGCGGTAATCTGATCCTGGTAGAGCCCACGGACCCGCGCTGAGGTCGAGCCACCGCTGTACAGCGGCACCTGAACGCCAATCCCGGCGACATAGCTGTCGGTGCGCGGCGCCAGGGTATTGTTGTAGCCCTCGTTGGTCTGCTGCGCACTGAGCGTAAGGCTCAGGGTCGGATAGTGCCCGCCCTTGCCGCTGCGCAACGCAGCGCCCGCGGCTTCCACACCGCTTTCGTTGGCCTTGAGCGCCGGGTTTAACGCTATACCCTCGCGCACCCAGGTTTCCAGGCTCTGCGCCGAAACCCGTAGTTGCACGTCATCGCGAATCCGGTTGAGCTTCTCCTTGACCGGCCGGCCGACGATCTCCGCAAGGGCCTCGCGACTGATACTGGCCTGGTTCTGGGCATCCAGTTCCTGCGCCGCCAGCAAATCGACCCGGGCCTTGAGGTCGAGCTGATCAGTAATCATTGCCAGCTGCTTCTCATACAACGCATTGACTCGGTCCAGACTCTTTTGCGTGGTTCGACGCTCCGCCCTCACCAACTCCAGTTCATCCTCGGCGGCCAGCGCGGTGAAGTAACGCTGTGCCAGGTCCACTGTGGCCTCGGCCTGAGCATCCAGCGCTTGCGATTCGGACTGCTTGGCCAGGCTTTTGAATTTTTGGTAGTTCTCCCACGCGGCCTTGTTGTAGAGGTACTGACGCAGCACCAAGCTGTAGTTTTCGCTATCGTAACTGCGCTGCACCAGATCGCTCTCCTGATGAATCCGATTCGTCCCGGCATTGAGCGAGACCTGCGGAAACAGCGCCCCCATAGCCTCGCGCTGATGCTCCTTACCCGCCTGCGCTTGCGCATAGGAGGCCAATACCCGCGGATCTTCCAGCCTCGACTCACGGTACAACTGCATGAGGTCGGTGGAAAATGTCGAGGCACTGACACCGGTCGGCGTGGCCGCAATGGTTTGCGCCAGAGCGGTACCCGCCGCAAGCATGAACACACCGCCCAGCAAAACTGCTGATGCGCTCATGGTCATTCCTCGATCAACGATTGAGACATGGCATCGCGAGCAGGCTGCATCAAGTACTGCAACAACGTGCGTTGCCCGGTGATGATTAATACGTCCGCCGGCATCCCCGGCAACAATTTGCGCTCACCCAAGGTGCGCACGCCCTCCTCGGTTACCCGCACCCGCGCCAGGTAATAGGCCGTCCCGGCCTTTTCGTTGACCAGCCGGTCAGCCGATACGCTGCTGACCTCGCCTTCGATCACCGGCGTGGTCGAGCTTTTGAACGCGCCGAAACGGATATCGGCCCGCTTGCCGATGCCGATACGATCAATATCCACCGGCGCCACCTGGGCCTCTATGACCAGCTCGGAAACCGATGGAACGATATCCAGCAGCGGCGTCGCCGGGCTTACCACACCACCGATGGTGTGCACGGTCATGCCAATCACCATGCCCGCGTCGGGTGCGCGGATGACAATACGACTGAGCCGGTCTTCCAGGGACGAGGTTTTCTCTTGCAGGTCGTACATCCGGGTCTGTACCTCGGCCAGCTCCTTGACCACCTCAGTATTGAAATCCTTGTCAATTTGCAGAATCTGCAACTGTGTTTCGTTGATCTGTAGACGGGTCTTGTTAATAGCGGAACGGTGATCAGCCACCTCCGACCTGAGCATCCCCAGCTTGCGTTCCTGATCGAGCAGACGTTGTTTGTCAACGAACCCTTGCTTGAGCAGGTCGGTCAATTCAACGATTTCACCGCTGTAGGATTTCTCCAGATGAACCTTGGCAGCAATCATCGATTCCAGTCCCTTGATCTGTTGACTCAACTGGCCAATGCGTTCGCGCAACACCGAGATCTGACCCAGCCGCGAGCCCTGCCGGGCGTTGAATACCTGGGTCTCGCCCTGACGCGCCTCCACGCCGCGCAGACTATCCGGATCGGCTATCTCGCCAAAGCTGATCGCCGACAGTGTGTCGCGTTCGGCCCTGAGTCTTGCCTCCATGGCTCTGGTGGCGACCAGCTGGCCTCGGGTCATCTCGTATTCGAAGCGCAACTGGGCATCATCAAGAATGATCAGCGGATCACCACGCTTGACGATGTCACCGTCATGGACCAGTACCGCTTTGACGATGCCGCCTTCAGGATGCTGGACCGTTTTGCGGTAAGTCTGCACGGTGACCACCCCCGGCGCGTAAGCGGCACCGTCCAGGGGTGCAAGCGCCGCCCAGGTGCCGAACAGGCCAAAGGTCACCCCGACAATACCAATGCCCAGGCGGCGTGCTTTACGATCAGATGTCGGCAGGCCGGCGAAGCTTTCAATTTGACGACTGGGCATCGTAGGGTTCATCGGCATCGCCCTTGCTGGTTTTGACCGAAGCCATGGTGGCGCCTGCCGACATGGCGTGCTTTTGTGCCTGCTGTTTCTGCGCGAGTTCGGCGAGCACTTGCTCGCGTGGCCCATAAAGACTGATAGCCCCTGCGTTCATCACCATGAGCCGGTCCAGTTGCGACACGATGTTGGTTCGGTGGGTAATGACAAACAGGGTCGCGCCGCTCTGCTTGATCTGCTGGATGGCTGCCACCAGGGCGCGATCACCGACTTCGTCAAGATTGGAATTGGGCTCGTCGAGAATAATCAGTCGCGGGTTGCCATACAGGGCGCGGGCCAGTCCGATGCGCTGACGCTGCCCTCCCGACAGCGTGAGGCCCTCACTGCCAATGACCGTGTCGTAGCCATCGGGCAATTGCAAAATCATTTCGTGAACGCCAGCGGTCCTGGCTGCCTGAATGACTTTTACCGAGTCGACCTCGGCGAAGCGGGCAATGTTCTCGCTGATGCTGCCTTCGAACAGCTCAATGTCCTGGGGCAAGTAACCTATATACGGTCCAAGTTCATCTTTATCCCACGCGCTGATGTCCGCGCCATCGAGCCGGACCACGCCATGCAGCGGTGCCCATACCCCCATCAATGCCCTGGCCAGGGTCGATTTACCCGCGGCGCTGGGACCGATGATGCCGACAACACAGCCGGCAGGTACGCTGAAACTCATGTTGTTGATGATCGGGGTTCTCGAACCAGGGGCCGCGACGACCAGGTTCTCCACCTGCACGTGCCCCTGAGGCGCAGGCAATGACATACGCTCGGGCTGGGCCTGTTGTTTGTCGAGGATGTCGTTGAGACGGCCGTATTGCGAGCGAGCCGCAATAAAGCCCCTCCAACTGCCGATGATCAGATCGATGGGGGCCAATGCACGCCCTAGCAGCACGGCCCCGGCAA
Source organism: Pseudomonas sp. NPDC086112 (assembly GCF_044746425.1). Taxonomy (NCBI): domain Bacteria; kingdom Pseudomonadati; phylum Pseudomonadota; class Gammaproteobacteria; order Pseudomonadales; family Pseudomonadaceae; genus Pseudomonas; species Pseudomonas sp. NPDC086112. Next base: position 20,686 of record NZ_JBIVCD010000002.1, read on the forward strand.
ACACCAGGCCTGCCCCCACTTGATGGTCCACGGCCAGGTATGCCCCCAGGCCAAGGATCAGTGATTGCACCAGGATCCGGAAGGTCTTGGAAAGCGTGCTGATTATGGCACCTCTGTCGCTCGCTTGGGCCTGCAGCAACAGGACGTTTCTTTGACGATGCCCCCAACGGTCCATCAGGGTTTCAAGCATGCCCATGGACTCGATGACTTCAGCGTTGCGCAGATTTTTCGTGGTGTAGAGCGTCGCGCCGATATGTTCCTTGTTAGCCTGGGCCAGCGTCGGCCCCGTCAGCCTCTCATTGATAAACGCGAGCATTAACAACAGCAGCGCACTGCCCGTCGCTACCCAGCCAAACCAAGGGTGAAACATGAACATCACGGCGATGTAGATAGGCAGCCAGGGCGCATCGAAAAAGGCGAACAAACCATTACCGGAGAGAAACTGTCTCAAACCCGTCAGGTCGTTGAGCGACTGGGCCGAGGCATCCATACCACCGCTGTCCAGCGCCCGCTTGAAACTGGCCTTATAGACCTGGCGACTCAGCAACACATCCAGTCGGGTACTGACCCGAACCATGATGCGCGAACGGATCCATTCCAGGGAGCCGAGCGTGATGATCAGCCCGGTCATGATCAGCGTCAGCATTGCCAGGGTTGTCAGGCTTCCGCTGGTCATCACTCGCCCATACACCTGAAGCATATAGAAGGTGGGAACGAGCATGAGCGCGTTGATGAAAAGGCTGAAAAAACCAACAGAAATAAAGCTGTCTCTACAGGCTTTCAACGCATTTTTCAGGCTGTTTTCAGGTGTGCTCCGCATTGAAACCCCTGCTCGCAAAAACCATCTTCTGGAGCTTAGATCATGCCGAACGACTGTGTGCAGCAAATGGCCGGATCGCCTCCTCCCCCACAACGACCCGGCAGTGAGGGGCGCAAGCGATCGGCGACGAAGCCAGGATGCTCTATAACGTGCTGTCGCCCTTATCACGGGCTGGAGAGAGGTTTCTGGTGCAGGTTATTGGCCAAATAGCGGATTGCCAGGCAGGCGCGTCGTGCGCCTTCCTTCGCTTATGGCAATCCGATAGTCGGCACCGACAGGCCGGACTTCGTCGACCACATGGGTGGCGGAGGCTCAGAGGAAGGCGGTCAAGTCACGCACTGCGACAAAATGCGTCGCAGTGCGTAGCCCTCGCTGGCTGACGGGTGCCAGCCGTTTACAGATCGGTGATTTCCTTATGGCGTGGTACCAGCGCCTTCATGACGCTCCATGCCACCAGATAGGCCAACGCACAAATGGCAAACATGATCATGTAGCCGGTATGAATATCGCCGATCAGTTTGTAGTGATCGATCACCCAACCGCCGATCTTGGTCATCACTACGCCGCCCAAGCCACCTGCCAAACCGCCGATACCGACCACCGAAGCGATGGATTTTTGCGGAAACATGTCAGACACCGTGGTGAAAATGTTGCACGACCATGCCTGGTGCGCCGACGCGCCCACGCCAATCAGCAGCACCGGCACCCAGAAACTGATGTAACCCAATGGCTGCGCCAGTAACACCAGCAACGGAAAGAATGCGATTACCAGCATGGCTTTCATGCGACCGTCATACGGCGCGTCACCGCGTGACATGAAATAGCTGGGGAACCAGCCGCCGCCGATACTGCCGATCATGGTCATGCTGTACAGCACGGCCAGCGGCATCACGATGGCCTGGCCTTTCATGCCGTATTGCGCCGACAAATAGGTGGGAAGCCAAAACAGGAAGAACCACCACACGCCGTCGGTCATGAATTTACCGAAAGCAAAAGCCCATGTCTGGCGGTAGGTCAGCAATTTGAACCAGGATACTTTTTTGTCGGCAACACCCGGTACCGGGCGAGTGACCACCTGCACGACCTGGTCGCTGCGGATGTAGGCCAGTTCCTGCGCCGAGAGGCGTTTTTGCTGCTCCGGCTTCTCGTACAGCGCAATCCATACGCCCACCCAAACGAAGCCCAACATACCGATCACGATGAAAGCCGCTTCCCAGCCCCATAGACTGGCGATCAGCGGCACGCAGATCGGCGCCAGGATCGCGCCCACATTTGCACCGGAATTGAAAATGCCGGTGGCGAAGGAACGCTCTTTCTTCGGAAAGTATTCTGCGGTGGCCTTGATTGCGATCGGGAAGTTGCCCGCTTCGCCTATCGCCAGCACGGCGCGCGACACCATGAAGCCTGCGATCGAAACCGGAATCATGGCAATGCCGAGCGCACTGCTCACGGCACCTATCCCCTCACCCATCGGTACCGCAAAGGCGTGCATGATCGCGCCGGTCGACCAGATGCAGATCGCTACCACATAGGCGGTCTTGGTGCCGATCTTGTCGACCACGCGACCGGCGAACAGCATGGAAATCGCGTACACAAACTGGAAAACAGAGGCGATGTTGGCGTAATCGCTATTGCTCCAGCCAAACTGCGTCGATAGATCCGGCGCCAACAGGCTCAATACCTGGCGGTCGAGGTAATTGACGGTAGTGGCAAAAAACAACAGCGCGCAGATAGTCCAGCGATAGTTGCCGACGGCTTGGCCGATTCGCTGAGCATTGATGGGCTCGTTCAGATTCATGGCATCACTTTATTGTTGGATTAGGGTGATGAAGTCTCGGTTTTAAGCGAGATCAATGGGTCGTAGAGCATCGCCACAACGCGATGGGGCCGCGCCAAGGCCATTCAGACGCCTGGGTGTTTGCGATTAACTTGAGTAATCATCAGGTGCAACGATGCGCATGCAATCGGAGTGCTGCGCGCAGATGCCGGCAGCCAGGATTGCATCTTTGGAAGGGGCGTTTAGGGAGGTGGGAAAACAGGCTGAGTTCATGATGGGGGCCGACACTTTTTTTATTGTTAAGGGTTGAGCAGCCGATTAATCGTCTGTCGTCGTACAACTGTGCTTTTTATATCGATACCCCTACCCCGCTGTCAATCTGAAAAATGGCCGTCTGTCTCAAGGAGACACCGGCCAATATCAGGATTAAATCAAGAGAACCAGGGGAACGCTGGCCGATGGACCTTCAATTTCCCGGTATGACGGCAAGGTACCGGGTTCAACCATAGTCATACGATCACTTGCGCTCCACCTCCTTATGGCAGTGACTTTCCCTCAGTGGCCCTGCACGGTCCACGCCACAAGTCGGGCAACCAATGGGCGCACGACGAGCACGCAGATGAATGCCGAAGGCATTGCCACCCGGTACGCATTCATCACATTTTCCATGTAATGTTCACCTATTCCGAATTCCGCCAGGGTGATGACGAGACACATGAGAAACGCCATGATCGTTGCCATGTAAAGAGCAAAGACGTAAGGCGTGGCATGTTTAGGCAAGCGAAAACGCACGGTATTTTTAGCTGTTCTATCGGACATCGATTTAAGCCTTGTCAATCTTGAGTGGCGAAAGAGCGGCTAACCTAGCAAGCTGCCAAACGCACCGGTAGACGCGTTGCGCTTGAATCTTTCTTAAGCAAAATCAACGAATCGAGCATGAGGGCCCGATGGATATTCTTGGTTTGATCAATACCTATATCCGTGTGGTAGAAAACGGCAGCATCGCGGCGGCGGCCCGTGCCCAAGGCATGAGCGCCGCAGCGGTCAGCCAGAGCATCACGCGACTCGAAGCCCACTTGGGCGTGCGCCTGCTCTCTCGTACAACCCGAAGAATGGCGCTCACCGAAAGCGGCACTCGCTATTTCGAGAAAGTGCGCCACATCCCGGGCGATATCGATCTGGCCTCGCAAGCTGCCACGGTCGCCACCAAACCACAGGGGCCGCTTTGCATCGCCACCACCGCAGCATTTGGTCGGCATGTACTCGCGCCATTAATGCCCGCGTTCAAGGACGCCTATCCGCGCATCGACATCGAACTGATCAATACGGATCGCAGCGTTGATCATCGGCTGGAGGGCGTCGACGTCAGTATCCGCATCGAAGCGCAACTGAACGATCAGCTCATTGTCCGGCATATCGCTTCGTTTCCTTTCGTATTCTGCGCGGCGCCCGCGTATCTCGACCGCGCGGGCAAACCGACAACACCTGAGGAGCTGAAGCAACACACTTGCCTTGTCTTTCGCTACCCAACGGATGGTCGTTTTCTGCCCTGGACCTTTGTACTCAACGGCAGCCGCTTCGAGGCCAAAGTCAACCCGGGCTTCATCTGCGATGACATCGATACTATCGCGCAGATTGCTGTAAACAGCGGCGGGATCGCACGTCTGGCGAGCTTTATCGCTCAGCCACTGATCGACAACGGCCGCCTTCTACCGTTGTTCGAGCCGGGCAGTCGCAACACATCTTGCGCGGAGCCTGAGCCGATGCACATCTATGCCTGTGTCACCGAGCGATCGGCTTTGAATGCAAAGGTGCGCGCGTTCATCGATTTTCTTGAACGAGCGATGCAAAGCCAATCGCATGTTCTCGCCTGAGCCGCACGACGAGTTCAACTCAATCCGTGGCGATCTGCGCGCCTTCCTTGCGCGGCTCGGCACTGAAAAACAGGACTTTAACCACGATGACCAACACGGCCAGCGCGGCAAATAACAAACCGCTGTAAAGGGTGCCCTGCAAGCCCATGCGTGCCAGGAACCACCCACCCGTAATCGACCCCATAGTCACGCCCAGGTTGATGAAGGAGATATAAATGCCGGTGGCGAATTCGGGCGCTTCCGGCGCTTCGGAGGTCAGCCATATCTGCGTGACGATCAGCCCGCTGGTATGGGTCGCGCCCCAGATCACCACGATAACCAGCATGGTCATCAGGGACGGGCCGGCGAACAGGTACAACAGCCCATAGGCACTGGCCAGCAGGATCGGGTGCAAGAGGGTTGTCCGAACCATGTTCCGCCCGATCAGCTTGCCGGCATACAAATTGCCCGCGACGCCGCCAATACCGAAAACCACCAGCAGGATGCTGATCATCTGCGCGCTCATGCCCGCTTCCTTGGCCAGATACTCGGCTGAGTAGCTGTAGACGGAAAACATCGCGGCAAAAATCAGCGTCGAGGCGGTGATGTTCAGCCAGAGCGGGAACTTGCGCAGAATGGCCAGTTGCTCTTTATAGGAAACCCGCTGTTTGTCGGGCGCGTCCGGCAGCTTGGCAATGATCCCCAGACCGGCAATGCAGTTGACCACGGCGCAGAACAGAAACGACGCTTCATAGGAAAACTGCGCCGCGATCAGCGTCGTCAACGGCACCCCCAACACCATGCCCATGCTGGTGCCGACAAAAGCCTTGGCGGCGGCGCGGGTCGACTCCTGCGGTGGGTACAGCGAAACGGCAGCGACAAAGGCCAGGGAAAAGTACACGGGGTGAAACAACGCAGGGATGATCCGCAGCACCATCAGCGATTCAAAGTTGGGTGCGTAGGCCGATAGCACGCTGGTGCCGGCAAAAATGAACAATGCAATCGTCAGGATCTTCTTGCGATTGAAGCGCGACAGCAGCAAGACCATAACCGGGCCGAAGACCGCAATGATCAGCGCAAACAGCCCCACCAACAGGCCGGCCTGGGACGCACTGATCGCGAAGCGCTCGATGATCACCGGAAGAATTCCGACCACGCCAAACTCAATGGTGTAAACGCCAAACAGACCTAGAGCGAGAAAGTAGATCGGATGGAGCATTTTCATGAGTCTGACTCCAGCGTGACCACGACTTTGTTGCGGTCACTGTTATTCGCCCCATAAACGGCGTTGCACAGGTCGACGGTAAATTGTCCGAACATGCCTTCGAAGGCGGTATTGGTGAAGGCAACGACCGTCAATTGCTCGGCCGGGTCGACAAACCAGGAGTGTCCATAGGCACCGCCCAATCGCCAGCTGCCCACCGACTCGGCCGTCTGGGCGGCGGCCGGGTCCTTGAGCACGGTAAAGCCCAGACCGAAGCCGCGACCGGGCCAGTTTTCCAGTTCAAGTTCGCCGGTCTGGTTGGTGGCCATTTCTTCCACCAGCGCTTCAGTCAACAACGGCGCCCCGCCTTTGCGCAGGGTTTCGAGCAACTGGAGGAACTCACCGGCACTGCCGATCAATCCCGAACCACCGGAGTTGAAAGCCTGTGGGTCGAGGGCCCGGCTCGGCTCCAGCTTGATGCCGGCGGTGCCTTCGAAAACCGGCACCACTTCCAGCTCTTTCATGCGCCGCGGCTGTGGCTGATCGTTCAGGTACGCCGGGCTCAGGCGGCTGGCGTCGGACACGCTGAAACCGATATCGCGCAAACCCAGTGGCTTGGCGATCAGCGCGTCGATTGCGGCGGCCAGCGAGGTGCCAGTGACCGCAGCAATCACGCCGCCCAAGACATCGGTCGCAATCGAATAACCCCACGAACTGCCCGGTTTGTACAACAAGGGCGCGTGGCTCAGACGACGCAGATTTTCTTCTAGCGTCAGGTTGCTGCGCTCCATGCCATCGGACACACCGGCGTCACGATAAGGACCACCCTGATCGCTTTCCAGAAAACCATACGTGAAGCCGGCGGTATGGCTCAGCAATTGACGCACCGTGATCGTCGCTGGCTGGCCGTCGCTCAGGGTCGGCTTGAAGTAAGGCAGCCAGCGGCTGATGTCGTCATCCAGGTTGAGTTTGCCCTGGCCGATCAGCGCCAGTGCCGCCACCGAAACGATTGGCTTGGATACCGAAGACAGCCGAAACAAGGCATCCTCGCGCATCGGTAACTGCGTCTCGCGGTCGGCCAACCCTGCCGCGCGCTGGTAAATGAGCTTGCCGCGGTGAGCCACCAGCACCACTGCGCCTACCAGGCGCTGATCGTGCAAGGTCTGCTCCAGCACCGCGTCGATGCGCGAGCGTAGAGACTGTGATGGGCGGAGCGGTTCGTTGACTGACATTGGCGGGCCTGAATAGTTGGAAGAATGACTCGATGTCTCGAGGATAGAGGGGGCCGTTGTCAGGAAACAGAGGCTACAATTCCGAGGTCTACGGACCTTTTTGTCCGCAATCAAAGGAGTGAGTGTTGGATAAGCTCAATGGCATCACGGTGTTTGTGCAGGTTGCCGAAAGCCGCAGTTTTGTTGGGGCCAGTCGTTTGTTGGGGATCTCCGCCTCGGCGGTGGGCAAGAGCATCGCGCGCATGGAAGAGAAACTCGGCGCACGCCTGTTCCATCGCAATACCCGCAGCATCAACCTGACCAGCGAAGGCTCGTTGTTTCTGGAGCGCTGCCGCCGGGTGCTCAACGAACTGGAAGCCGCCGAGCAGGAACTCTCCAGCTTCAGCGAGACACCGCGAGGTAAACTGCGCATCAGCCTGCCGCTGCTGGGCAACGTTTTGTTCATGCAGCTCTCACGATTCATGCAGCACTATCCAGAAATCCAGCTGGAACTGGACTTCACCGATCGGCTGGTGGACGTGGTCGAGGAAGGATTCGACGCCGTGGTGCGCACTGGCCAGTTGCACGACTCCCGGTTAATGGCCAGGAAACTCGACAGCTTCAGCTTCTACCTCGTCGGCGCCCCCAGTTACTTTGCGAGCCACGGCTACCCGCAGAATGTCGAGCAACTGCAGGAGCACCACTGTCTGCATTACAAACTGCCCTCCACGGGCAAACTGGAAAAATGGCCACTGCCGGGGCTTGCCGAAGGTACTGAGTTGAAAGTACCGGCCACGATGGTCTGCAATAATCTTGAAATGCTGATCCACATGGCCCGCCAAGGCCTGGGCATCGCCTGCGTCCCTGAGTTTGCGGTGCGCGAGGCACTGGCGGGCGGAGAGCTGGTGTCAATACTGGACGACAAAGTGCTGCGCACACTGAACATCCAGGTGGTATGGCCGTCGAGCCGCTACCTGACACCAAAGTTACGAGCGTTTATTGACTTTGTTTGTGAGGGCGCAACGGCGGGCCTCAGAAGTGGCAACGCAGCGGTAAGCGGTTGAGGCGTTACAGGGCCGGTGTTCAGCGTCATGGCACGGAGGAACTGCTCGCGGGTCTGCGCATCGCGAGCAAGCGCAATTCATGAATCAGTTGCCTCCGATGCCTGAAACCGCGCCCGATACCGCCCCGGGCTCTCCCCCGTCCACTTCTTGAACGCGCGATGGAACGCGCTCGGCTCCTGAAATCCCAACTGCTCGGCAATATCGCTGATGCTCGCCTTGGTCTGGCGCAACCGGTCAAACGCCACCGCGCGCCGCACTTCATCCTTGATCTCCTGATACGAACAGCCTTCACGTCCCAGTTTGCGGCGAAAGGTGCTGGGGCTCAGGTGCTGTTCCAGGGCGAAGGCTTGTAAGGTCGGCCATTCGCTGTAATGGCTGTGGCGCAGACGCTGATGAACCTGCGAGGTCAGCCCATGCTGGTTGCGGAAGCGGATAACCAGCCATTGCGGTGCGGTGCGTAAAAACACTTTTAACGAAGCAAGGTCTTGAATCACCGGCAGGCGCAGGTAGTGACTGGCGAACTCGATTTCGGTGCGTTCGGTGCCAAAGGTCAGGTTGGGCCCCCAGAGCATGGCATCATCACGCAGCGACAAACGCTGATGACGAAAGTCCGCACGATCGATCGGAATGCGCCGCCCACCCAGCCAGCACAGCAGGCTGATCATCAACACCAGAAACGTTTCTTCGCCCAACCGGCTGACCTCGCTGTTCTGCGCACGGGTCTGCAAGCTGATGACCGCACGCTTGCCACGCACGCTCAACGTGCCGCGAAAATCACTCAGGAACAGGGCGAAATTGGCCAGGCACTGACGCATGGCTTTTTCCAGCGTCGGCTCCTGAATCAACGCCCGACAGATCAAGGCAAAACTGCCCGGCGGCATTCCATGGGAATCCAGCTGGAAAAATTCGTCGTTCAACTCTCGAATCTGCACCAGCCACAACGCGGCGAAAGCCGTGGCCGGCACCCGTGCCGTCGGCTGATCCATCAGTGCCGGATCAATTCCCACTTGTTCAAGCACTGACCGCAGACGCTGCGGTTCCTCACGTAGTGCATGGATCATGGGGTACATGAAGTAAACCGCCACCGAATCCGTTTCCCGCATTTGAATGCCTCTCTCGTCACATCTGAATATGGCAAAAAACGCCATCACCCTTGAACAGTTTTGGCATAGGCCAGTGGCGCTGCTGATTCTAGACTCGTGCCCAACAAAAAAGACCTATTCAGAGATCCAACATGAACCATTCCGATATTTTTGTAGTGAGCGCCGTTCGTTCTGCCATCGGCAGTTTTGGCGGTTCACTCAAGGATGTGCCGCCTATTCAGTTGGCAACCGACGTTTGCCGCGCCGCCATCGAACGTTCAGGCCTGGCGCCCGAGCACATCGGTCATGCCGTGATGGGACATGTGATCCCGACCGAGGCACGCGATGCCTACATCTCCCGAGCCGTAGCGATCAATGCCGGCCTGACGAAAGAGACGCCCGCCTTCAACGTCAACCGCCTGTGCGGTTCGGGTTTGCAGGCGATTGTCAGTGCCGCGCAAAGTTTGATGCTGGGGGATGCGGGCGCTGCACTGGCAGGCGGCGTCGAGTCCATGAGCCGAGGCGCGTACTTGTTGCCGCAGGCGCGCTGGGGCGCACGCATGGGCGACATGCAGGCCATCGACTACATGCTTGGGGTACTGCAAGACCCGTTTGCCGGTTTCCACATGGGTATCACCGCTGAAAATATCGCCGAGCACTATGGCATCACGCGTCAGGCCCAGGATGAATTGGCGCTGCTCAGCCAGCAGCGTGCTGCCCGGGCGATTGCCGAGGGGCGTTTTGCCGGGCAGATCGTGCCGATCGAAATTGAAACCCGCAAAGGGACGGTTACGTTTGCGACGGATGAGCATGTTCGGGCTGAGGTCAACGCCGAGCAATTGAGCCGTATGAAACCCGCCTTCAAAAAGGACGGTAGCGTCACCGCCGGCAACGCGTCCGGCCTCAATGATGGTGCCGGCGCACTGATCATGGCCACGGGCCAGACTGTTCAGGAACAAGGCCTCAAGCCTATGGCTCGACTGGTGGGTTATGCCCACGCAGGCGTTGAACCGTCGATGATGGGACTGGGACCGATTCCCGCCACCCGCCTGGTGCTCAAGCGCGCCGGCCTGACCGTTGCCGACCTTGATGTGATCGAGTCCAACGAAGCCTTCGCTGCCCAAGCCTGTGCCGTAGCGCAAGAACTGGGCTTCGATCCACAGAAGGTCAACCCCAACGGTTCGGGCATCTCGCTGGGCCATCCGGTGGGCGCCACTGGCGCGATCATCGCCACCAAGGCGATTCACGAACTGCATCGCTGCCAAGGCCGTTATGCCCTGGCGACCATGTGCATCGGCGGCGGCCAAGGCATCGCCGTGTTGTTCGAGCGGGTTTGATAAGGACATGCGCATGAATCTTCAGAACATTGGCGTCATCGGCGCAGGCACCATGGGCAATGGCATCGCGCAAGTCTGCGCCCTGGCCGGCTTCAACGTGACATTGATCGACATTGCCGAGAGTGCCTTGCAAAAGGCAATTGCGACCGTCGATAAAAACCTTGATCGGCAGGTCGCCAAAAACACGCTGACGCCTGAGCAAAAGCTCGCTGCCCTCGACAAGATTCGCACCAGTACCGATTACAACAGCCTGCAAAACGTGCAACTGGTGATCGAAGCCGCCACCGAAAATCTCGACCTGAAATTGCGGCTGCTGCAACAAATAGCGGCGCAGGTCAGCGCTGACTGCGTGATCGCCTCCAACACGTCGTCGCTGTCCATTACGCAGCTCGCCGCCAGTGTGAGCCAGCCTGAACGTTTCATCGGTCTGCACTTTTTCAATCCGGTGCCGGTGATGGGCCTCATCGAAGTGATTCGTGGCCTGCAAACCAGCGATGCCACCCACGCCCTGGCGCTGGACATGGCGACCACTCTCGGCAAAACCGCGATCACCGCCGGCAACCGTCCGGGTTTCGTGGTCAACCGGATTCTGGTGCCGATGATCAATGAAGCGATCCTGGTGTTTCAAGAAGGTCTGGCCAGCGTCGACGACATCGATGCCGGCATGCGCCTGGGCTGCAACCAGCCGATCGGCCCGCTGGCGTTGGCGGACCTGATCGGCCTGGACACCGTGCTGGCAATCCTTGAAGCCTTCTATGACGGCTTCAACGACAGCAAATACCGCCCCGCTCCACTGCTCAAGGAAATGGTCGCCGCCGGTTACCTGGGACGCAAAACGGGGCGTGGCTTCCATGTCTATGCCTGAGCGGTGCTCACGCTTCGCCGAATACCGGGACAAGGTGCTGGAGCTCTTTGCCAGCAAGGGTTTCGGTCAAGTCGGCATGCGTGAGCTCGCGACCTGCCTGGGGCTCGCCCCGGGCTCGCTGTATTACCATTACCCCAGCAAGCAGCACCTGCTGCTCGACCTGATCGAGGAGTTTTACGAAGAGCTGCTGGCCACGTTGGGGCGCATCGAACAAACGGCCCCGGCAAAACGCGACAGACTCAATCAATTGATTCGCGCGCACCTGAATCTACATCAGGAAATGCCCTGGCATTTTCGTCTGGTGGAGCGCGACAGCGGCTGCCTGAATGAAGAGCAGCAGCAACGGGTCCGGCAGCTGCGCGAGCAGTACGAACGCAAGTTGCTGCTGATACTGCGCATCCGCCCCCGGTTCAGTGAACAGGGCGTGTTGGCCGCCGGTCATGCCATTGCCGCCCTGCTCAACAGCGCGCCCAGTTGGCTGACGCACTATTCGCTGGATGAACAAGAGCGCGACAATCTGCTGGAAAACATGGTGAGTGGCGCCATCGAGCGATTACTGGCGCCAGGTGATAAGCCGCGCCTGGCCAGTGTGATCAAAAAACAGGACGTGTATCCACGGTCGCAAGACCCCATGCAATAAAATCCCGCACCGGGATTGGCACAACAGATGACGCACAAACAAAAACGCCGCTCAATGAGCGGCGTTTTTGTGTTTGGAGCGAAATACAAGATTCACCTGTATTTCGCACGCCTCAGGCGTTTCAGCTCCAGGGACGGTCTCCATTCTCGTCCTTGATGCGGGTCGGCAGACCCATCACATCCAGCGCCTTGAGGAACGGCTCGGCCGGTAGCTCCTCGACGTTGGCCATGCGTTGCACATCCCATTCGCCACGGGCGACCAACAGGGCGGCCGCCACAGGTGGCACGCCAGCGGTATAGGAAATGCCCTGGCTGTCGGTTTCGGCAAAGGCTTCTTCGTGGTCGGCGACGTTGTAGATGAACACTTCGCGCGGCTGGCCATCCTTGGTGCCTTTGACCAGGTCGCCAATGCAGGTCTTGCCGGTGTAGCCAGGCGCCAGCGAGCTCGGATCAGGGAGCACGGCCTTGACCACTTTGAGCGGCACGACTTCCAGGCCTTCAGCGGTTTTGACCGGTTGCTCGGAGAGCAGGCCGAGGTTCTTGAGTACGGTGAACACATTGATGTAGTGCTCGCCAAAGCTCATCCAGAAACGCACGTTGGGCACGCCGAGGTTCTTCGACAGGGAGTGCACTTCATCGTGACCGGTCAGGTACAGGTTCTGCGCCCCTACGACTGGCAGGTCGTCGGTGCGTTTGACTTCGAACATCGTGTTGCTGGTCCACTGACTGTTCTGCCAGCTCCACACTTGTCCGGTGAATTCGCGGAAATTGATTTCCGGATCGAAATTGGTGGCGAAATACTTGCCATGGGAACCGGCATTGACGTCGAGAATGTCGATCGAATCAATACGGTCGAAATACTGTTGTTGCGCCAACGCTGCATAGGCGTTGACCACACCCGGGTCGAAGCCCACACCGAGGATGGCGGTGATGTTCTTCTCTTTGCATTCCTCGAGGTGCTTCCACTCGTAGTTGCCGTACCAGGGCGGCGTCTCGCAGATTTTGCCCGGTTCTTCGTGAATGGCGGTGTCCAGGTAGGCCACGCCGGTATCGATGCAGGCACGCAGCACCGACATGTTGAGGAAGGCAGAACCGACGTTGATGACGATCTGCGATCCGGTTTCGCGGATCAGCGCCTTGGTCGCCTCGACATCCATAGCGTTCAGCGAGAAGGCTTTGATGTCAGCGGGCTCTTTGAGGCTGCCCTTGGCCTTGACGCTGTCGATGATGGCCTGGCATTTGGAGATGTTGCGCGACGCGATAGCAATACGACCGAGTTCATCGTTGTGCTGCGCGCACTTGTGGGCCACCACCTTGGCGACACCTCCTGCACCAATGATAAGCACGTTCTTCTTCAATTTTTCTCTCTCTCCTTCTCTGCCAGCTTACGAAAGGCTGGACATGTAGTCGTTGAAACCAAACTCACGAACCACCTCGACACTACCGTCGAGTTGTTTCACTACGATGGACGGCATTTTCAGGCCGTTGAACCAGTTCTTCTTGACCATGGTGTAACCCGCCGCGTCGACGAACGACAGCCGATCACCGATGGCCAAGGGACGATCAAATTGATACTCGCCGAAAATGTCGCCGGCCAGGCAGGATTTGCCGCACACCATGTAGGTGTGTTCGCCCTCGCTGGGCGCCAACTTGGCATTCAGGCGATAGATCAGCAGATCGAGCATATGCGCCTCGATGGAGCTGTCCACGACGGCCAGGTGCTTGCCATTGTAGAGAGTGTCGAGCACGGTGACTTCCAGCGAGGCGCTCTGAGTAATGGCGGCTTCACCCGGCTCCAGGTAGACCTGCACACCGTATTTCTGCGAGAAGGCCTTGAGCCGCGCGCAGAACTCGTCGATCGCGTAGCCTTCACCGGTGAAGTGAATGCCGCCGCCCAGGCTGACCCATTCGACCTTGTGCAGCAGATGGCCGAACCGCTCTTCGATGGTGCTCAACATTTGGTCGAACAGGCCGAAGTCGGCGTTCTCGCAGTTGTTGTGGAACATGAAGCCCGATATCTGCTCGATGACTTGCTCGATCTTCACCGGATCCCACTCCCCCAGACGGCTGAACGGCCGCGCCGGATCGGCCAGCAGGTAATCCGAGCTGCTCACCTGCGGATTGACCCGCAGACCGCGCACCTTGCCGGCTGAAGCCTCGGCGTAGCGCTGCAGCTGGCCGATGGAGTTGAAGATGATCTTGTCGCAGTTGTCGAGCATCTCCTCGATCTCGTCGTCGGCCCAGGCCACGCTGTAGGCATGGGTCTCGCCAGCGAACTTCTGTCGACCGAGCTTGAGCTCGTAGAGCGACGACGACGTAGTGCCGTCCATGTATTGCTGCATCAGGTCAAACACCGACCAGGTGGCGAAGCACTTGAGTGCCAGCAGGGCCTTGGCCCCGGACTGTTCGCGCACATAAGCGATCTTCTGCATGTTCGCCAGCAGCTTTTGTTTGTCGATGAGGTAGTACGGCGTCTTGATCATTTCGAGGCCTCCGGCAAGGCCAGCCAAAAAAAGGATGCGCATTGTGCCTTCACTGGCAACTTATCGAAAGAGCAGAGAGCGCAGTTTGCCGAGCCGTCCTTGATTGGATCCAGAAGCCAGCGTCAGCGGCAGCTCAAACGGCGGCTGCTTTCTCGAACACAATGCAGTACTTCATCGCTCGGGAAGTATCGACGCTATTTCGGTTTCAGATGCTGACTTTATTGCGTACCGGATCGTTCAGGGTTTCAGAATTTTGATACTGGCGAACGTTGATTCATCACGAGCCTGATCCAGCAAACTCATCGGCCTTGCCATTGGCAACGCCTGTACAACCGGCCTTGATGTCACTTGCGGTTGCGTTTGCGTCGCCAAGCGCTCATCGCTGGGTGGAATGCCGAAATACTCGCGATAGCACTTTGAAAAATGGGGTGTGGACACAAAGCCACACACCACCGACAACTCTACTATCGAAATCGGCGTTTGCTTGAGTAACTGACGAGCGCGGATCAGACGCAGCTTGAGGTAGTAGCGTGATGGGGAGGAATGCAGGTATTTCTGGAATAACCGCTCCAGCTGTCGACGGGACAAACTGACAAAGTTCGCCAGTTCGTCGAGGTCGATCGGCTCTTCCAGATTGGCCTCCATCAAGGCGACGATTTCCTGCAATTTCGGTTGGTGGGTACCAAGCATGTGTTTAAGGGGCACGCGTTGATGATCCTGTTCGTTGCGGATTCGCTCGTAGACGAACATGTCGGAGATGGCTGCTGACAGTTCATGACCATGATCGCGACTGAT
This sequence comes from Pseudomonas sp. NPDC086112, assembly GCF_044746425.1. NCBI lineage: Bacteria > Pseudomonadati > Pseudomonadota > Gammaproteobacteria > Pseudomonadales > Pseudomonadaceae > Pseudomonas > Pseudomonas sp. NPDC086112. The sequence goes on from NZ_JBIVCD010000002.1 coordinate 35,816, forward strand.
CAAGTGCAGCATCATGTCCATTGGCGCGGTGCCACCGGAGCTGGTGAAGCGGTCTCGGTCAAGGGTGAATAGACTGGAGCTGAGGTTCACTCGCGGAAATGCTTCCTGCATGGCCGCCAGAAACTCCCAGTGCACACTGCAATCGAAGCCATCGAGCAAGCCTGCCTGGGCCAAGGCCCAACTACCTGTGCACACGCCCCCTATCCGCTTCGCGCGCCGCGCCTGGGCTCGCAACCAGGTAATGTGCTCACGGGTCACCGCGCTTTGAATGCCAATGCCACCGCAGACGATCACAGTATCCAGTATCGGTGCGTTATTGATCGCCGCATCCGGAGTGATCGGCATGCCATCGCTCGCCCACACCCGCTCGCCCCCAAAGCTGAAGGTGTGCCAGCGGTACAGCTCTTGTCCGGTCAACTGATTGGCCATTCGCAGAGGCTCAATGGCAGATGCCAAAGAGATCAGCGTGAACTGGTCCAGCAGCAAAAAACCAATGGTTTGCAGAGGAACGGCCTTGGAGGTGTCGTATGCCATCGATGTTTTTCTCGCAGTGAGCGGCAATGGCCCGTGGCGCTGGCGGCGTTAACCGCCCCGCCACTGCTGGCGCACTGAAAAGATCGCAAGCAGGTTTATGCTGATATGGCTGCTATGCACTTTCCGCCGACACTGCACTGCGCGGCTGCCCATGCTGACGCGCGGTCACAAGGCCGATAAAGGAAATCACCAGTGCCAGGCCGATGGTCGAAGAAACTTCCATACGGTGCTCAGGCGTCACCATCATCACCGCCAACGCTGCGCAGATGAAGGCGATGACCAACCAGGTAAGCCAGGGGAACAACCACATTTTGAAGGTCAGCGTGACATTCTGCCGAAGCAGAATCTTGCGCATGCGCAGTTGCGACACTGCGATAACCAGGTACACCAGCAAGGCAATGGCGCCGGAGCTGGCGAGCAGAAACTGAAACAGTCCGGCGGGCATGAAGTAGCTGAACAAGGTCACGCCGGCACCCAGTACGGTGCTGGCGATCACCGCTGCCCTCGGCACGCCATCCGACGACGTCACCTTCAGCGGCTTCGGTGCATCACCGCGTTTGCCCAGCGAAAACAACATGCGCGAGGCAATATAGATCGACGAGTTCATGCAGCTGGCCACGGCAATCAACACCACCACATCTACCATTAACTTGGCGTGGGGAATGTTCATCAGCTCCAACGCTCGCTGGTAAGAGCCCACCGACGCCAGCAACGGATCATTCCAGGGCACCACGGAAATGACCACGAAAATGGACAGCAGGTAGAACACCCCGATCCGCCAGATCACCGAGCGTGTGGCTTTGGCGATGTTCTGCGCCGGATTGCTGGATTCGGCAGCGGCAATGGTCACCGCTTCTGTACCGATGAAGCTGAACATGATGGTGATGAATGCCCCGACAACCGCAGACAAACCGTTGGGCGCGAAACCGCCATGTTCCTCCATGAGTCGACTCAACCCGCTGGCTTCGCGCTCGGGAATCCAACCCATCAACACCGCAAAACCAAGACCGATAAAGCCGATGATCGCCACGACCTTGGCCATCGCAAACCAGAATTCGAACTCGCCGTATTTGGACACGCTGAACAGATTAGTCACGACCAACAGGATGATCGACGTCAAGGCAAACAACCAGGTATCGATCTGCGGGAACCATTGGTTCAATACATGCCCGGCCGCGAGCGCCTCGATGGGTATCACCAGCACCCAGAACCACCAATAGAGCCAGCCGATGGTGAAGCCTGCCCAACGCCCGATTGCCTGGTCGGCGTAGGTAGAGAAAGATCCGGTGTCCGGGTTGGCAACCGCCATTTCGCCCAGCATGCGCATGACCAGAACGACCAAAAGGCCGGAAAACAGATAAGCCAGCAATACCGCCGGCCCCGCCGCAGCGATGGCATGTCCGGAGCCAACAAACAAACCTGCGCCGATAATCCCCGCGATAGAAAGCATTGTGACGTGACGCGGCTTGAAACCCTGCGCCAACTGACCGTTCGAATCTCTGGAGTTCAGGTTATTCATTGTTTTTTTTTGTTCTCTGGTGATCGACGTTAGGCGTACTGACTGAGGGTCAGGCGATCATCATTTTTCCCTGTTGCCGCGTCTCGAACGCGGCGCACCTCAACGCTCCGGAGTTTCTAAATCAAGCATCACAGCCGCACCCGACCATGAAGTGACGCGCCACCTTACGCGTCTTGACCTGGAAGCCAGTAGCCCGAGTGCGCCACTTACGAGTCTGATTTCGACACGCGTTGCGCGTATCGCGTGTGGTGCACTACCCGAAAAAAAAGAGACCGAAGCTGGCCATTGCCACTCAGCAATATAGGAATCGGCCTATGGCTCAGTGCGCGCCACACCCCAAACCGATGTTCGGGTCGATACTGAGACAAGGTTTCCTCATCAAGCCGCCAGGTTCTGGACTACGCTGAAAACACAACCGGAGGCTTCCAACTATGTGCGGACGTCTTTCCCAGTACCGAGGCATTCATGACTTTGTCGCGGCGCTCAACATTCCAAACGCATTGATCAACTATGCAGGAGACCAGCCTTTAGAGCTCTACAACGTCGCGCCATCCGCTCAGCTCGCCCTCTTCCACCAGGAAGGTCAGTTTATGCGAGCCGACATGGTGCGCTGGGGCTGGCGGCCACGCTGGGCAATGGAGCATGCCGCGCCGATCAAGGTCCGAGTAGACGGAGTTGCCCATAATCCATTCTTCAGAACGATATGGCCGCATCGGGCGATCATCGCGATCGACAACTGGTTTGAATGGGTGGACGGAGGTGGAGCGAAACCACAGCCTTATCTGATCCGGCGCAAGGATCGCGCCCCAATCTTCTGCACCGCAATAGGCCAGTATCCCACCGCCGAGCATGCACCGGAGGCGCATGACGGCTTCGTGTTCATCAGCGCCGACAGCAAGGGCGGCGTGGTGGATATACACGACTGGCAGCCAGTGACGCTCAATCCCGAACTGTCGCGGGAATGGCTGAATCCAGCTACATCGGAAAAGCGCGCGGAGCAAATAATGCTATTACAGTGGGAACCGCCGGAGGCTTTCGAGTGGTTCAAGGTCGACCGCGCTATCGGTAATATCCGCAATCAACAAAGCGGCCTGATCAATCCCAGCGATCGACTTATCTGAGTTCCTGCTGGCCAAAAGCAGCCTGTGAATGAAGCAGTAACCTGCGACGATCAATCACAGGTCAATGCGGCTGAGACAACTCAAAAACCTGCTCAAGGAGCACCAAAGCGGGCGAGCGCAGCGTCGATAAAACGTCGCAGTTTAGCGGTTCTCTGACGATTGGCCGTGTAGAGCAAATGCATTTGTCGGCTTGGGGCCTGGTAATCAGCTAATACTCGAACTAACTCGCCGCTGCGCAATGCCGGCTCAAGAAAGTCTTCGGGGCCAAGGACAATCCCGAACCCGTCCAGTGCTGCTGACAGCAATGCTTTGCTCTCGTTGACCTGCAACCGACTGGCGACCTGTACCCGTTCAACCGCGGAACCTTTGCACAATACCCATTCGCGGTCGGCCGGCCGGGACCAATAGGAATAGCCCAGACACTCATGGCTCTTGAGATCACCCGGAATTTGCGGCACTCCACGTTCGGTGAGATAGCTCGGTGCCGCACAGGTTACCAATCGATAAGGCGCCAACGGCCTGGCGGTCAAACTGGACGTAACCAACGGGCCGATCCTGAAAGCCACTTCGTACCCCTCTTCCACCAGATCGACGAAGCGATCGGTCAAATGCAGATCAATTTCGACCTCCGGGTGTTGACGCAAAAACTCCGTCACAAACGGCATGAGGCTATAGGAGCCGAATGTTACGGGCGCGCTGATTTTCAGTTTGCCACGCGGGGTGTCATTCATGATCTGCGCAAGGGAGTCGGCAGCCTGAGCTTCGCTCAAAATGTGCTTGCAGCGTTCGTAGTAAGCGCTGCCCAACTCAGTCAGGCTCTGGCGTCGGGTGGTACGGTTCAGCAGCCGCGCACCTAGACGTTGCTCAAGCGCGGCAACATGCTTGGCCACCATTTGCGGCGACAGGCCCAATCGCTCGGCGGCGCTGGCATAGGAGCCGGATTCCGCCGCCATCACAAACGCCCCCATGCTCGTCAGGCGATCCATCATTCAACACTCCTGGTAACGAGACTAAGTAGCCGATGATTATTTATCTGCTCCTGGTTGGCAATCATCATAGTTTCTTCTTACCAACCAGCGGAGCAAGGACATGCGTATCGGCATTATTGGGGCAGGCTTCATCGGACGTGCAGTGGCGCAATTGGTCATCGCGGCAGGACACGAGGCGATGCTCAGCAATTCACGTGGGCCACAGACCATGAGCAGCGTGCTCAGCGGCATTCCTGGCAGTCAGGTCGGCACTGTCGAGGACGCAGCACAATTTGGCGAAGTTGTACTCGTGGCCATTCCTCTTGAGCATTACCGAAGCGTGCCGGCCAAGTGGCTAGAGGGCAAAACCGTGCTGGATGCCAACAATTACTACCCGGAACGCGACGGTCACATTGCCACTCTCGACCGATTCGAAACCACCACCAGCCGCCTGCTCGCCGAGCATCTGCCCCGCTCCTGCGTGGTCAAGGTGTTCAATGCAATCCTCGCCCAGGACCTGCTGCTGGACTCGCGCCTGAAAGCGGCGCCCGACCGGCGTGCACTACCAATTGCGGCGGATGACCTGGCGGCGAAAGCGCTGGTGATCACGTTGCTGGATGAGATTGGATTCGACGCGGTAGATGCGGGCAGCCTTGATGAAAGCTGGCGATTCGAACGGGCCAAACCCGCCTACTGCGTACCGCTGGATAAAGAGGGGTTGAAGGTTGCATTGGCGGCGGCCCAGCGGCAGGTCGAATTGCCCGAGGGAGCGTGGCGTCGCTGAATACCCACAACCTACTGGATCGAGAGAAGACTTGGAGCTGACTGAGGGCAATGTCAGCTTTGGGTCGATACGGGCGATTCGTGAGCGGCCGCTTTTGCCGGGAAACGGATGACGAGCCAGTTGCTCTCATTCGCGTCTTCACAGGACGAAGTAGCTGGAGGACTAATCCAAATCCTGTTTCGCTCGACATTTTGGGTAGGCGCTGCAGCCCCAGAATCGCTCTCCTGCTCTATCGCCTGTCTTACGGATACGAATTTCGAAAGCACTTCCACAACGCGGGCAACGGCGTTTCGCCAAAGGGTCGTTTCGCTGTTTCAGTCGTTGTACATGCTCGTAGTGGGTAGTGAGCGTACTGTCCCTCTTCCCGCTCTCCAGCGCCTTCACCATTACACTCACCTGCGCTTCGCTAAACACAGGCAGCTGAAAGGACTTGATATAGCGGATGCAGCTGACGCCTTGGGTGACATTGTCCGGCATGACGGTCTTGAAGCTACTGCCGCCGACGAAGGCGATTACAGAATGGATGTGCTCGGGCGGAACGCTGAGCAGCGCTTCTAGCGCTTTCAGGTGCTTGTAATTCTGCCGCAGCGGGTTCTGGAACCTGAAGCGATGCCGGAAGATCTGCTGTGTCCACTGGGCCTGGCGCTCACCGCCGAAAATCCAGCCGCCCATGTTTTTGGTCTCCAGCACGAAAATGCCAAAAGGCGACAGGAACACATGATCGATCTGGGTAGTGCCATCGGGCGTATCCAGTGTGATGTTGTGCAACCGGCGGTAGACCTGGCTATCCAGCCCATAGTGGGTGAATGTCCGCACCAGCAACTCACCGAACCATCCCTTGAACCAGGGCGTCTTGATGATGATGACGAGGACCAATAATGGCAGCAGCCACTTCAGCATGTCGAACAGCGGCTGGAACATCACAAAAATATTCATCGCTTCCTTTGCGTTGGGAGGGTGTGTCCGTACACCGGATGAGGCCACGCCTTCACCCTTTTTGTTCCTTTCTAGCTTAGGTGAGGTAACTGGCGTCTGCTTTCGGCCCTGCTGTGTAAAAACGTTTTAGAGCAGGTTTGACAGTCAGAACTGGAAAGAAAATGGACACCAGCAACTCAACCGCGCACCAGGTAGGCCCCTGATGGAACCCGATATCGCAGCTTCTTGCATTTTCCCGGTGCAGGCTGATGCCCCGGCGGACGATCAGGAAACCAAATTCGGCATTTACCCGGAGGTGGCATATGGCCGCGGGGTATCTCAACCTCACCGTACGCAGGCTCTGGCTCGACATTAACCATTTGCAATTGTCCTTCGGGCCCGGCTCTGCCAGCCGTCGGTGCATCCGAAACCCGATTTGCCTCTGCGCGAGTGAAGTTGTCAGCGTCGCGCCCAGTGTTCTGAGTGGATTGCTCAACAACCGCCATTTCCGCTTCGCGGCGCCTTTGGCTCTCCTCTGCCAACCCCTTCTGTACTGCGACCAGGTTCTCTTTGGTATTGGGTGGGGTACTCGAAGACTGGGCCTGCTGCGCCGCCTGGATCAATTGGAAGTTGCGGTTGCGCAACTCGACGTTGCGACCCACCCGCATGTTCGAGCGCACCGCCAAGGTTTCAGCCTGCTGGTACTGCCCCTGCTGAAGACGCAACACACCGAGGTAATGCAGCGTCGCGGGATTGTTCGGCTGGATATGCAGGGCACGCTCCAGCGTGGCGGCGGCCTGATCCAGTTGGCCATTTTCATACTGCCGCGAGGCGGTTTCGATCAGGGTCGTTGATGCGCTGTTGCTTTGCGCAGGCGCTCTTCGCTCGGCAGCAAACGAACAAAGCGACGCGACGGCGCAGAACACCAGAATGAGACCCGGCAGAAAACTCTTGGTTGGCATCAGGGGGCGGACTCGAGTGAATTCGGACGGCACTGCCGTAAAACAGACCACAGCGCTGCTCGGCAATCCAATACCGGGCCGCTATTGACCTGGCCAATACCCTGAAGTTCCTGCAGCAACGGCCGTCGCAACCAGCATCATTTTTACCAGCCCAACATCTAAGCATGAGCGATTGCTGCACTTCGCGCAGAGCAGAAAACGGCCAGAAGCGGGCATCGAGAAAGCAAACTTCAAAAATGGTCGAACGCTGAGAGCGTTGGCTATTTAAGCAACGGTTCCCTAGAACTTTTCCCTATTTATCGGTCTATGTGGATAGGTACATTCGCCAGGTAAGCACGCCCCCCGCAGGCTTCCCACTGCCAGATGGCCACACGCCCTATTGTCAATCAGAGGTTGTCTTCGCTCATGAAATTCCATGTCCCACGGATGGTGCTCTTCGGCCTTTTCGCGTTCGCGGCAGTGGGCTCGGCATCAGCCACACAGATGAAGACCTCAACCCCTGTTTTCGCAACTGAAGCCCCAGCCGTACAGGCTCCTGTCCAGGCCGCCGGCAACCCGTGGCCGACCTTGGCGAGTATGGCCGGCAAGCAGCCAGGGCCGTTGCTTGCCCATGACGACCGATACTGGCATGACGGCCGTTGGCATGATCGTAGGGACAATTGGCGCCGAGACGACTGGCGCAGAGATCAGTGGCGTAGAGAGCAAGCCCGCCGGGAAGCTGAACGCCATCGTGATTGGGAGCGCCACCAGGATCGAGCCATGCGGCACCGTTACAAGGATGATCACGGTTATTATCGTCGCTAGTGCGAAGCCCCGGAACAATCCACCTGCAACACGGGGCGATACTGCCAGCCTGCAAAACCAAGACTCAAATCGGTCCGAAATAGCAGTGCTCGCCTACGTCGACGAGCTACGAATCAGATGTTTGTTCAGCGCTTCCCAAGTGAGTCAGACACTTTTTCAACAGTATCAGCCAAAAGCGGTCCTTCGAATTACAGTCACTGCTGAGAATGAACGGCTTTGCTCGAACGAAAGACCAGGCAACTCGCCGCCACTAGCACCCACGCAGCAATACCGCCATACAGCATCACCCAGCCAAACCCGTGCGCCAAAGCTGCGTTGGCGACATCGACCGAAATCGTAGTCCCCTTGCCAGTCTGCGCCAACACAGCAGTGTTGCCGGCCGAAATATTCTCCGCCAGCAACCGTAGTTGCACATCATCGGGCGAACCATTTAACTGATTGCGCAGGGAAGACAGGATGCCTTCCACCAAGATGAATCCCATAAGCGCGATGTTGATGGCAAGACTGATCATACGAGCGCTGATATCGATGCCCGATGCCATGCCAGCACGTTCACTGGGCACCGATCCGGTGGTGGTATTGGTAACCGGCGTATTGGTCAACCCCAGTCCGATCCCGGCAATCAGGCAGCCTGGAAGCATTGTCAACCAGCTGGCATGCGTGACACTGCTGCCCCATTTCATCAGCAGGAACCCCAGACCTATGGTGAACAAGCCTGAGGGAATCACCACGTCAGGTCGATAGCGCAGCGCCAGCCGTTCGCCTAACGGGGGGACAACCAGCGTCGGCAGCGTGTAGGCCAGCAGTGCCAGGCCGGTGCCGACACTGGCGTAGCCCAGGCTATTTTGAAAGTACAGAGGCAGGTAAATCATGAATGGCCAGAAGCTGAAGTTCATGCCTGCCGACCCTAGCAAGGCACCGGAGAAGCGGCGGATCCGTCTGGATGTAACCGTCGGCACCTACCTCGATCTGCGCGCGCAGGTCGATGCCGATGGGCTCGATCTGGCCGTGGTCATGGCATTGCCGGGCAGCCAGGCCGGCGGTACCGTGCTGCGCGAAACCCGGTTTGTCTGGGCCGCTGCGCATAGTTTCGACTTTACCGGCGATGCCCCTTTGCCGCTGGCGTTTGCACCAGCGCCCTGCTTGCACCGCCAGGTGGCCATAGAAGCGTTGGAGAGTTCCACCGTGGATTGGCGGGTCGCCTTTACCTCTCCAAGTCAACAAGGGCTGCGGGCGGCGGTACTGGCGGGGCTTGCCGTCACCGCTCTACCGCTGGGCGATCTAGAGCCCGGTATGGTGGTGATTGACGGTCAATATGGCCTGCCACCGCTGCTGGATGCTGATTTCAGACTTATATGGAGTGTCACGGGAAAGACGCCCGCAGCCAATGCATTTGGACAACTGCTGGTGGAGATGTCTGAGTCGCCATTGATCTAGAACAAGCCAGATGTGGATTTCGCTTAGAAGCGCGATTTCCAGTCCAGTTTTGAGTACCTGTCGCGCTCACTGCAATCTTGTCATTTGCCAAGGCTTAGGGCAGGGTCGATACCACTGAGATCTCTGCCAAAGGAGTCACCCCATGTCAAAGCTATATCCCAGTATCGATCCCGAGGGGCTGCTCGAGTACTCAGTGGTCTACACCGACCGCTCGCTCAACCACATGTCGCAGTCATTTCAAGGCGTGATGAAGAACATTTCCAGGACCCTGAAACAGGTCTACAACGCCCAGGCTGTTGCGGTGGTCCCGGGCAGCGGCACATTCGGCATGGAAGCGGTGGCGCGACAGTTTGCCACCGACCAGCAATGCATGGTGATACGCAACGGCTGGTTCAGCTATCGCTGGAGCCAGATCCTTGAGATGGGCAACATCCCGGCGGCCACCACGGTGCTGAAAGCCCGACCGGTCGACACGGGTCGCCAGGCTGCCTACGCCCCACCCCCTCTGGACGAAGTGCTGGCAGCCATTCACGCGCAGAAGCCGCAGATTGTCTTCGCCCCCCACGTTGAAACCTCATCAGGGATCATCCTGCCCGACGAGTACCTGCGGGCCGTCGGCGAGGCCGTGCATGCGGTGGGTGGCCTGTTCGTGCTGGACTGCATCGCCTCAGGCACGCTTTGGGTTGATATGCAGAAATGCGCAGTCGACCTGCTGATCAGCGCACCGCAGAAAGGCTGGAGCGCCTCCCCTTGCTGCGCCCTGGTGATGCTCAGTTCTTTGGCCCTCGAGCGCATCGAGCAGACGCATAGCAGCAGCTTCGCCTGCGACCTGAAAAAGTGGCTTCAGATCATGCAGGCCTACGAACAGGGCGGACATGCCTACCATGCGACCATGCCCAGCGATTCTCTCGCACGATTTAACGACGTGATGAAAGAGACGCAAGCCTACGGTTTCGACAAGGTCCGCGGCGAACAACAGGCTCTGGGCGATCGGGTGCGCGCAATGTTGACCGGCAAAGGCATCAAAAGCGTGGCCGCAGCCGGCTTTCAGGCCCCTGGCGTAGTGGTGAGCTACACCGATGATGCCGACATAAAGAGCGGTAAGAAATTTGCCAACCACGGCCTACAGATCGCCGCCGGAGTGCCGTTGCAATGCGACGAGCCGGCCGACTTCCAGACCTTCCGCATCGGTCTGTTCGGACTCGAAAAGCTGCACAATATCGAGCGCACAGTCAGCACCCTCGAGCAGGCACTGGACGAAGTGATGGTTAACTAAGCCCTCATCTTGCCCGCAGCACATACCGAACTTGTGAATTCTGGGAAGGCATCCAGCCCTGGGCACTGCCGGCCGATGGCGCTGATCTTCGACGAATATGACGCTGGTCGCCGGGACGTCATGTTGAAACCATAAGGGAAAGCCCGTGCACGCGTCTTACTGACACGTGCGTCCTTCAGCGCTATCAGAAAAGGTTTCCAACATCCGAAAATAGCTCACTCGGTCGAAGGAACGGATGCTTTGCTGCCCAAGCGGATTAATTCATTGGAGAAACACAGGCCGACGATGATCAGTGCCGCTCCCGCGTACAGGCTTTCGCGCGGTACTTCGTTGAGCGCCACAAACGCCAGCAGCGCGGCGAACAGTGGCTCGGTCAGCTCCAGCGCTTGCACTTGGGATGGCTTTAGATACTCGATGGCCTTGGTGGTGCAGAAGAAGCCCAGGATTGTCGGCAGCGTGGCCAGCGCCAGCAGCGCGGCGATCGCCAGCGGCGACAGCTCGCCCATCGCGAAACCATCGGCCGCAGCCGGCATCAGCAAGTACAGGCTGCCAAAGAACAACAATTGTCGGGTGAAGTGCAGCCCCCCCGACACACCCATACGCTTCATGGCAACCGAAAAGGCCCCATAGCCGGAGCCGGCCATGGAAGCGAGCGCAGCACCTTGCAGGGTAAAGCCCTGCTGCAGGTCACCCCCGAAGATCACCGAGATCCCAGCGATAGCCAGTGCGGCACCAACGGTAGCGTTCGCGGTGATGGCATCCTTGAGGAAAATGCGCCCCAGAATGATCGAGGAAATTGAGGCACTGGCCATCAGCACCACCACCACACCTGCCGCAGCGTAGTGTCGATAGGCGGACGTTTCGAAATGGAACAGCACAAAGATGCCAAGGAATGCGCAGATAGCCGCCTGAGTCCATTTGGTCGACGCCGCCGGGCGCTTGAGGAAAAACAATAAGATCGAGAGCAAAACGCAACCCAGTACGGTCTTGATGACAGCGACACTGCTAGCGGTGAAACCATTACTCATGAGTATTTTGCTGAGTACACCGATCGTTGCGTTCAGTGCCGCAGCGGAGAGTGCAAATATGACGCCTTTGCTGAAAGTAGATTGCATTGATGACGATCCCTGTCGCTGAATTGTCGTTCGATAGAATGCCGCCCTATATCGACGGCGCAAAGTTTGAGGATACGAAGATCCCACCAACCCCAGTATTTATTGTGGCATAAGCTGGATCGCCCAGTAGGATGCTATTCGCCTTCTTGTCGCCGCCAAGGGAGAAGTCAGAGGGCCTGGCCCTTGGCTATGCAATATGAGTTGACGAACGCTGCAGTGTGCTGCAAAGACTGACGTATATCCGGTTTGGCTATTCCATGCCTGTTGGCAAATTGCTCGACCGCCGCTGTATCAAAACGAGTGGTCTGGATAAAGTCCAAGGCTTCGGGTTTTGTATTCAAAAACCACGCGACGGGAGGAATACTCAGTAGCAACTTCAGCAATCGGAGTGAAATGTGATGCTTGGGAGACTTTAAGCCCAAAGGTTGTGCCACCTGTACCAGGAGTTCTCGCAAGTTTGGAGTTTGGTCATCAAGCGCCAACAGTTCCTGGCCCACCATGGCAGGATCAAAAGCGCAAACTGCCACCAGCTCAACCAGGTAATCTACGGTGACCAGTGGCAGCCAGTGCTCGGCGGTACCGGGCACTGCAGTCAGCTTTCCCTGCACAAGGTTGCGTATCAGCTCCACCAGCGGCTGACCGTCAAGGATATGCCCCGTGCGGCTGTGGCCACAGACAGTCGCAGGGTGGACCACGGTAATCTCCCCGCCCTTGGCGGACATGACCTCCAGGGTCGCAAAATGCGCCTCCAGCTTGCTTCCCTCGTAACCACCGACATGTCGGTAGACGGCAGGCCAATTCGTCAACTCCGGATGACGAGGATCAATTCCGATGCGTTGCAGATGTTCATGATTTTTCAGCATGTAGCCGCCGATCATCACTAAACGGCTTTTTTGCTCAGCCGCCAACAGCGCCACGCGCTTTGCCCCTTCCACATTCACTGCACGAGAATGCTCCACTGAAAGCCCCCATGCGAAGTGGGCGCCCAGGTGGAATATGACTCTGGCGTGCCTTAGCACTTCTCGGTCAGCAAGACTCAGCCCGAGGTTGTCCCGTTCCAGATCGCCAGCTACGGCAAATACCCGGGTTGCGCACCCTCCCAAATTATCGACTTGCTCGCGCAGTGCAGCTAGTCGCTCTGGGCGACGCATCAACACCCGAATGGTGTGACCTTTTGCACTCAGGTACGCCACCAAATGTTGACCGATGAAGCCGGTACCCCCCGTGACAAAGCACTCCACGCTCATTTCCCTGCTCCTTGTTTAAGGTGAGAAATCAAGCGTAAACTATCGACCCAACTCTATAGTCAAGCGGTGTTTTCATGAAAATCGGCGAACTCGAGGCCCGCAGCGGCGCCAGCCGCCATACGCTGCGTTACTACGAGCAAATCGGCCTGATCTCACCGCTGCGGCAAACTAACAAATATCGCGTTTACACAACGCAAACTCTGCAGGATCTGGACTTTATCCAGCGCGCGCAAAGCATGGGGTTTTCCCTGGGGGAAATAGGCGAGATTCTGGATGCGCAGCGGAACAAGCTGATCGATTGTGCTGACGGCGCTAAGCTAATTGAAAAGAAGATGGCAGAAATCAAACAGAAAATCGCCAACCTCCAAAGCATTTATCGGTATCTGGATGAAGAGCGTGCAAACCTCGAAGCCAGTGCTGCCAAGCAACTTGAGCTTCAGCAGCTGAACAACTCTTCAAACTGAACTGTCAGCATCTAGAAAACGGAAGCTGCAGCCTGCTTCCAGTTTCAAGCCCCCCTTACGCATTTTCTAAAACCTTCTGGCCTGGCCCTGGACAGTAAGCGTCCGCCCAACAGACCTTGCGTGGTTAAACGGGCGCCCGTCTACGCGGCAGCTACTCGATAATCTCGCTCGGCCGCCGCATCGGCAGTCGCGTGAACACGCCCCTTAAATACGCAGTAAGCGCTCCGGCGAACACATCCCCTGAAGCTGATATGGAGCCATCGCCTCCATTGAACCGAAGCAGTAGTGTTATGCGGATTCTGTTTTCTATAATGACTGACCGGCCATGTTTAGGGTGCTTGTTATGCCAGCCTCCGCTGATCAAAACTCCGCTGTCGTTTTATGCGCAGCTTCCAATAACGACCTGGAAGATCTGGTAGCCATCAGGATTGAGGCCATGCGCGAGAGCCTTGAACGGCTTGGACGATTTAACCCAGATCGTGCGCGCGAACGATTTCTTGGTGGGTTCGACGCTAACAGCACACGCCGCATAGAAGTATCAGGTGATCTGGTCGGTTTTGTCGTTATCAAAGACCATCAGAGCGAGCTTCTGCTTGACCACTTGTATGTGATACCCAGTGCTCAAGGAGCAGGAATCGGTTCTGAAGTTCTTACTCAGATTTTCAGAGAGGCTGATGAGATCGGGCGTCCCATCAAGGTTGGTGCTCTCAAGGAAAGCGCTTCAAATCGTTTTTACACTCGCCATGGCTTTGTGTTCGTCGAAAGCGGTGAATTCGATAATTATTATGTCCGGATTAACGGTAATGCCGTTAATTTTGGCGACTAGGCAAATCTTGATACGGTGCCCCGTCAGAGGTTGCACCGTTAGATGGGCATCCACCTGTGCGGCAGTAGGTCGGTAATCTCATTCGCCCGCTGCGTCGGCAGGCGCGTGAGAACATCCTTCAGATCATGACCATTCAGCCGCTCAGACTGGATCAAGCTCATGATCGCCGCCGCTCGTTTGCCGCTGCGTAAGGAGCCGGCGAATAGTCAGTTTGAACGCCCGAAAGCCCATGGCCGGATTTGATTTTCACATCAACGAATTGCTCCAGATTTGCTAGACACATGATGTCTGCTTTGGGTCGATTGTGTTGAAAAAGTCGGCCATGGGAAATGTCCGTGGTGCACTGTAGACCATGGGTGAAAACGCCGGTCATATCAAACAAGGCCTGGCTCGATTGAAGAAATTGGACATCGGCTAGGTGCAACACCTTTGCCGAGGCTGCCTGAATCCGACTCCAAAGTGCCTATGGGCGCATCGTTCGAGGGTTCTGACGACGATCAGACGCTTGATGCCAAAAAGAGGCGGAGAGTTGATTCTGGCAAGCGATGAGCAGACATTTTTTTGCGATTTACTCTGATACGCTGCTGAAACACTCGTTTACAGGAGTTGTTCGCATGATTGGTAAGTTAATTTCGACGGGTTTCAGTTTGGCCACCTTGCCCGCCCGCCTGACTTTTCGCAGCGTCCGCGCCTTGGCCATGACGCCTGCCGAAGCCAGCCGCCTGCTGGCGGACATGCGTCAGGCATCGGATCAGGCGGTGCAGGAACTCCAGGGGCTGTTGGCCAACGTCGATGCGGACATGACCCACAAAACGGCGCACCTCAGTGCTGCCGACAAGCGCCTGGCAGCCGAACTGGCCCTACACGCCGCCGAACAACACCTGAACATGGCCGCGATCAACATTCTGCGGGCCGTCTGGCTGACGCTTCACTCGACGCCGAACTTGCCGCCAAGCGAGCTTGATAAGCGGCTTGAACAGACACGTAACGACTAACAGACCGTCCGGCGGATCGGTCGATCCGAGCGAGAAATGGGAGCTCAGCATCCTTGAATCGGCGCTTCATGTGCAGGAGGGGTTTATGGAGCGCTTACAATTCGGTTAGTCAGTCCGGTTCACCTCACTGGCAGCTATTGGCGACAGTTTAGTTGCGACCATCGCAGAGGAATTACACCTCCGTCTGTTCAGCCATTTCTAGGGCATCATCGACCTCGATACCCAGGTATCTGACAGTGCTTTCAAGCTTCGTATGACCAAGCAGGAGTTGCACAGCTCTCAGGTTCTTCGTCCTGCGATAGATCAGCGATGCCTTGGTTCGCCGGAGCGTGTGAGTACCGTACATGGTTGGGTCAAGGCCAATGGTTGTCACCCACGCTTTGACTATTCGAGCGTATTGCCTGGTGGATAGATGGTCTGAGCCGTGCAACCGTCACGGTGCGTGGTGGTCGCTGGGAACCGGCAGAAACCGGCCAGGAGCGGAAGCGCGGGAAGTTGCATTGCATTTGAGTATCTACGGACTAACCTCAGTGCATCATTACACCGCGCGCAGGGGGACTTGCCGCCAAGGTGTCATATCCCAACTGACCTCCATTTCACGTTGGCCAAGGAGTCTTATGAAGACCTTCTTGCTCTTGCTAAGGACGGCCCTGTTCGTTGTTTTATTTTCCTTTGGCTTGCTCTGTCTTCTCGTGTCTCTTTCCTCGTACAAGGAGGTGGACGAGACGAAGACTTGGCAGAAGTTGAATGCCACTGTCGCCACTGTCTCCATTTCTGAGGAGATGCGCAGTAAGGGTATGACCTATTGCTCTCTGGTTAACGTGACCTTTGAGTTGAGCGGACAGCAATACACTTATCCGCTCGAAATATCGCAGCGGCCCTGCAGAACCAGCCTGGAGTCGGTTGAAAGATCAGTTGCAACATTCAGGGAAGGAAAAGTGATCGAAATTCTTGTCGACCCAGCAAAGCCGGGTAGAGTGAAGCCAGGTACTTACTCACTAGGTGGGGGTTTTTACCTCGGCGTTTTCTTGGGCACGCTAGCCTTTATCGGGGCCGTAGCTGTCCTGGTGTTTCCTGCTAAGAAATCTGTCAAGTTGACGCAAGGAGAAAGCATTTCACATTCAACTTTGAGCAAGAAAGAAGTTCAGCAAGAAGTTCGCGAGCTACTCACCGCCGGCACTGCAAAGTCGGAAGTGTTTTCACAACTCTCCGGGCGGGGTGTAAAAGACAGTCATCTTGCCTACTTTATAGCTTCGTATGCAGATCCAATTCGTTGTGACGAGCACGATCGCAAGGTCAATATTCTCATCACGATAATGCTCGTCCAGGCTTTGATTGCATTCTTTCTGGGATTGGATATCGGCGCCAGGATGGGGCCAACGGCCAAATGGGTTATGGGTGTTTCAATGATCTTGATTCCCTTGTTTTTGGTATGGGGCTTCTACAACCATCGCGTCGGCGCCTACAACGCGTACATACTCCTTGCGCTTCTCCAATTCCCAAGATCGCTTGAGGGGTTTACATCGAGTCCGGCAACAACCACTATCGCATTAGCTATAAGTATCGTTATCCTGGCTTTTGTTTGGTACGTCCGAGGAAAAATCTTTCCAGACTTCGTCTTCGTCACCCCCAGGAAAATCAAAGGCAAGTACATATTTTCGGGCTGACCCTCATGCCGCCGGACCTGCCCGAACGGCTGTTCAGGCCTGTGAGTTCAATCGTTAGCGATGACTGCTTCGGGTCGATTTCAGCCGGTTCAAGCAGGCAGCTTTTGGCCGATTGTGTTGAAAAAGTCGGCCATGGTTTGCGCATCCGAAAAGTACGCGTCCGAGATTGAAATCTTTACTTTGAGTAGAGGATTCCGGGCTCAGATTTCGCGTAGCTGCGCGCAAAAAGGCTTTTTTCAGCAGTCAGTATGCGGGCAGTCTGGAAGGACCGACTTTTTCAACAGAATCGGCCGATTTCTGCCTGTCACCAAGGGCTGCAATCGACTGTGGATTCAACCGGTTTCTGTCGCCATCCAGGTCAAAAAATCATGGACCTGAGTCGTAAACTCTTTTGGCTTCGCGTATGGGTTCCTTGCCTGGGACAAGAAAAAAGAGATCTGCATTCTCATGCACGGGTAATGCTGAACAAATAGCTCGACATGCTCCTCCAGTGTTTGCGGCCACATCAGGTCCTGTTCAGAACGAAGTACTTGAGTTGACCGGATGAGTTTGCGCGAGGCTTCGCGTTGCAGGCGTAGGGATTGCGTCGGTGTAGTCGCCTGATCGATAAGATCGGTATACCGGGTAAGTACGGATTCAAAGTCACCATTCACGGCAATGGCGATATTACGCGACGGCTTGAACCGGTCGAAGCGCTTGGTCAGATCATTCCCCCATAAGCAACGACAGTGATGCTTGAGCCAATACCCCCAGCTCAATCGATTGTCAGCCGCCAATACTTCAGAACGACTACCGATGTCGAAATCGATCTTGATGACTTCGGTATGCCGACTTTCCAGCGTGCGCCTTTTCGACTCGAGCATTTCGAGATCCTGCGACGTAGGAGGGCTGTGCAGAACAAGGGTTAGGTCTAGGTCGGAAACTCCCGGTACGGCGTCGCCTCTAGCGACGCTGCCATAAAGATAAATCCCGTCCAGCAGAGGTTCCGACTGGGCGAGCGTCATGCAAACGTCCGCCAGCAAAGCCTGAAACTGTGGCTGCACCTCGACGTTGGACACGGTGAGGATACAACCGTCTGCATCAATGCCGCGAGGATGGAATCGTTCCATGAAGCCGTCCGTGAGTTGTGTTCAGAGAGCTACTTTAACAGAGCCAATATTGACTGCTTCTGGCCGATTGTAGCCCTTCGTGAGCGGCAGAAAACGGCCAGAAGCGGTCATTTACAGCTGGTGAAAACCCGAATTTCAAGGCCTGATAATCGCTGCGAATGTTGTAAATCTTCAGGCTCCTTGCGCAAGTGGTGTCTATAATTTTTCAGATATCGGCCCCATTGGTCAGTGAATACAAATGCCCGCAGATGACGATTCGCTGCCCGGTTCTGAAATTCTCTTCGACGAAGCTGATTGTGGCTTACTGCTTACCGCAGAAAATGGCCAGATCGCACAGGTCAACCTCACCTTCTGCCGCTGGATTGGCTACCGCAGGACAGAGCTGCTCGGTCGTCACATCCAAGACCTGATGAACCCTGAAGGGAGAACGTTTCACAAGACGTACTGGGCGCCCCTTATGCAAATACAGGGCGTGATCGCTGATGTGAAATTCGATCTCGTTCACTACAACGGACATTCAATTGCGATGATGCTCAGCGCCATCCGTTGTGAGAGTTCTGCTGGCATATTTCATGAAATGACGCTGTTCAAAGCCGAAGATCGGCAAAGGTACGAGCGCGAACTGCTCAATGCCCGAATGCTCGCCGAAAGACATTTGGCAAAACACCTCAAGGATCAACGGGTAATGGATATTACCCAAAACAAGCTGCGCCTCACTTACGCCGCGGCGGAAGACAGGGCTCTGTTCGCCGAGCAGCTTATCGGGATTGTCAGTCACGACCTGCGTAACCCATTGTCGGCGATAAAAATGGCAGCGGAGCTGCTGGGCCGCAGGGAAATGGATGCTAAACAAGCACAAATCCTTGGCCACATCACCCACTCCGCAGAACGCGCACAGCGTCTGGTGGCCGATCTGCTGGATTTCACCTTGACGCAGGTCGGGCGAGGAATCGCAGTCCTGCCCAAACCCGTCGATCTACACGAACTGGTGGCCGACTGCCTGGACGAGTTGAGTCTGGCGTTCCCCGGACATGAGTTGACCCACCTGCGTTATGGGCAAGGTGACTTTACTGCCGACAGTGATCGGCTGTATCAGCTCATCGGCAACCTGGTCGCCAATGCAGTAGCCTACGGTGCTGCCGATAGCGGAGTCACGGTTTCTTCGCGCTTCGAAGATCAAGCCATCATCCTTACGGTGCACAACCTTGGCACACCCATACCGCTGGAGTTGCTCCAGGACCTGTTCGAACCGATGATCCGTGGCAGTCATGACAATGCTGAACTTAGAAGTGTCGGGCTGGGCCTGTTCATTGTTCGTGAGATCGCACGGGCGCACTACGGCGAAGTGGCTGTAGCATCTTCTCTAACGAGCGGAACGACATTCACTGCAACCTTTCCTCGCACCTTAAGTTAGCTTGGATTGACCTTCACCCAGCCCCGTCGCCCTTCATTAATAGCCGACGATAGCCTGATGTGACTGGCCGCTATGGGTCGACTACTGCCCTTCGCAACAGGCAGCAATCGGCCGATTCTGTTGAAAAAGTCGATCATGGTTTCCACGGCTGGAAAGTATGTGCTTGAGATTGAAATCTTTGCCTTGAGCACAGGACTCCGGGCTCAGATTTCGCGTAGCTGCGCGCAATAAAGGCGTTTTCAGCAGTCCGTATGCAGGCAGTCTTGAGGGATCGACTTTTTCAACAGAATCGGCCAGGAGTGGTCAGTCGAAGCCAATATGATGGCGTTCCCCCTATATCGGCGTTTGGATAAGCTCGAAGCCTTCAAACGCAGCGAGCTTTGAAACCGTAATGCCTACTCGTGGCGATAAAGGCGGAAAATTTTCATTTTCAAAGCGTATAGGCGCGTCAGCGCCTTCCTTGTTCTCGAAGAAAAACGTGGAAACCAATTCTTCGAGGTATCGTCGCACCATTGAATACCCAGGGGGAACACTAGCCTTTCACGTCTCTTTACTTGGCGGCGCCGGTATTCAAATATCGCTTCCTCAAACTGCAAAGACTTAAGCTCCCCTGCCCTCACGGGGGCTTTTGTTCTCAGAGAGGCAGTTGCCCCCGTCGACCACGAGAAGCTCGCCCGTAATGTAGCTGGACTCTGGAGAAGCAAGAAAAGCTACCGCCGCAGCGACCTCCTCTGGTCTACCGGCACGCCCTACGGGAACATACTGCGCTGCGATCACTTCCTCAGGTGTGCTGGACTGCGTCGCGATCCACCCAGGGGCAACAGAGTTCACGGTGATGCCGTATGGTGCGACTTCCAGCGCCAAGCTCATGTTCATCCCCACAATCCCCGCTTTCGCCGCCGCATACGCGGCCTCGCCAGGGTTGCTGACGCGGGTGCCGGTCGTAGAACTGATATGGACGATGCGTCCGTAACGACGATTCTGCATCCCCGGCAACACTGCGCGGGTCAGCAAAAATACAGTGGTCAGATTACGGGCAATCGAAGTGTTCCACATATCGACGCTCATATTGGCCACTTCAGAAAACGTTTCGGCTTCACCCTGAATCGCCATACCGGCGTTGTTCACGAGTACATCGATTCGCCCCCATAGCGATTCCGCCCAAGTCACCAGTTCGACGACCTGAGCCGGCTGAGTGAGATCTGCAGCGCGTCCTTGCACCTCATAACCTGCCGCGATCAGTTCCGCGACGCGATCATGGATACGGGCACTGCTGCCGGTGATGATCAGCTTTGCGCCCGAGTCCCCAAGCCGTCGCGCGATGGCGAGACCAATCCCATGTTCGCTGCCAGCTCCACTGACCAATGCGACCTGACCACTCCAGTTTTTGAACATTACGATGCTCCACAGGGTTACACAGGAAGTACTGTCTGACAGTCCAGAGTAGATGCTAGCTGCCCGCATCGATGCACTAAAGATTGTGAGCGGCAGCATTCGGCCAGACTGTGATGCATTGATAGCCTGTATGCGCGCTCAGTCGAGTAGGCCTTTACCTCATGAACTACTCAGGCTCCACACGCAACAACGAACGCATGACACAAGGACATCCCGATGACACTGGCTGACCTGCAACGGCTATCCGTATCTCAGAGCGAACTGGTTCTTCCCTATCTCCACGCGATTAACGCTGCCGGGCATCCGTGGCCGGTCATCTTCATGACCGGTTTCGGCACCATCCCAATGTCGGTGCAAGCCATGAAAGCGGGAGCGGTGGAATTCCTGACCAAACCGTTTAATGACGACCAGTTGCTGGACATCCTGCACACCACCCGTCAGCGTGCAGCGACGGCGTTCGAGCAATGGCAACGCATTCAGAGCGCCCGTCAAAGGGCGGTCCTGTTGACACCCCATGAGCGCGAAGTACTGCCGCTGATTGTCGCAGGGATGTCCAACAAGCACATCGCCAACCGGCTAGGCACCAGTGAAGTCACCGCCAAGGTCCACCGCAAACACGGGCCATGGGGCAAGCAGTATCCGACGGTAGTGGCTGCTTGGCGCCGCGCTTGGGATCGTGTGATCCCATTTTTCGTTTTCCCGCCTGCGATCCGAAAAGTGATCTACACGACTGTCTACGCAAACCCTTCAGCGGCGACGCGTTGCTGACTGCTGTCGAGATGGCGCTTCAACCCCGGCACTAGAGTCATCAGGATGAACACCGCCAGTGCTCGCGCCCTCACCTGTGCCGGAACCACTCGACAGCACCGCCATTCAGGCCGCTACAGGTTCACATCTCTGGGCGTGAATCATTTCCCCTCACCTGCAGTCGTCAAGTGATGCCCATCGCTGCCGTCACCCGATAAGCGTTCCGCTGTCTTATCGAGAAACCGCACGCTATCGCACAAACATCCCAAACCACAGCACACCTGTTCAATCTCGGCCTTGTGGAATGCGTGACCATCTCCCCACGAAAGACCCGATGAGTTTTTCATCAACTCAACGGCACTTGTCGTCGAGCAACCCAAATAACCCTCGCCAATACTTAAGGAAAAATATCATGGCCCTCGCAAAAGCAGCTCCAGGCAAAACCCTTCTTACCCCAACTGACCATACCTTGATCATGATCGACCATCAGTCGCAAATGTCCTTCGCGACCAAGTCGATTGATGCTGTGACCCTGCGTAACAACGCCGCGCTCGTAGCCAAGGCCGCCCGGGGCTTCGAAGTGTCGACCATCCTCACCACCGTTGCCGAAAAAAGCTTTTCCGGCCCGATCTTCGACGAGATCAAGTCAGTGTTTCCGGACCACAAAGTGATCGACCGCACCAGCATGAACACCTGGGAAGACGAACGCATCGCCGTTGAAGTCAACGCCTTCGGAAAACAGAAAATCGTCCTCGCCGGTCTGTGGACCTCCGTGTGCATCGTCGGCCCGGCGCTGTCAGCTATCGATCAAGGCTTTGAGGTGTACTTCATCGCCGATGCCTGTGGCGATGTCTCCATTGAAGCCCATGAAATGGCCGTGCAACGCATGATCCAAATCGGCGCCCGCCCAATGACAGCACTGCAATATCTGCTGGAGCTGCAACGTGACTGGGCTCGCAGCGAAACCTACGAGGAAACCGTCAAGACTTCGATCGCCAATGGCGGCGCCTACGGCCTGGGGCTGATCTACGCCAAAACCATGTTCCAGGCCTCTGAAGGCCATTGAGCAATGACAGCGGCTGCGCGCAGGCGTAGCCGCTTTTTCACGCCTTTCTCATTGCAACCAGGACGCAAGCCATGAGTCTTCTCAAGCACCTCCCCTCCTGCTTCAAGGGCTCACTGATGACCCTGGGTCTCACGATTGCAGGCAATCAAGCCCAGGCGGCGCCACCGCCGCCACTGCAAACCCAGGCCCCCGGCTATCAGCGCCTGGCGGTGGGTGAATACGAAGTTACCGCGTTGTTCGATGGCTACAGCGACCTTGGGCCGACGCTGCTCAAAGGCCTTTCGCAGAAAGACATTCGCGCCATGCTCGAACGCAAGTTCATTTTTACCCCCGGCATGCCGACCGCGTTCAACGCATTCCTGATCAACACCGGTAAAAACCTGGTGCTGGTGGATGCCGGTGCCGGTGCTTGTTTCGGCGGAACCGCGGGCTGGCTGCCCGACAACATCCGCGCTGCCGGTTACCAACCTGAGCAAGTGGATACCGTGTTGCTCACCCACATGCATGTCGATCATGTCTGCGGCCTGATCAATACCAAGGACGAACCGGTGTTCGCCAACGCCACCGTGTATGCAGCGAAACCGGAGGCCGATTACTGGCTCAGCCAGGAAAACCTGGACAAGGCCCCAAAAGACGCCCGTGGCTTCTTCGAGGTCGCCCGTAAATCGGTGGCCCCCTATGTCGCCGTCCACCGGTTCAAAACCTTCACCCCCGAGCAGTCGCTGATGCCCGGCGTGAGCGCGGTCAGCCTGCCCGGCCATACACCCGGCAGCAGTGGTTACACGTTCAGCTCCAACGGCCAGAGCATTCTGTTCATGGGTGACCTGGTCCACAGCTTCGCCGTGCAGTTCCAGCATCCAGAAGTGAGCATCGGCTTCGATGTCCAGGGTAAACAGGCCGTCGTGACGCGTGAAAAACTGTTCAAACAGGTCGCTCATGACCGTACCTGGGTTGCTGGTGCTCACTTGCCCTTCCCTGGTATCGGGCATATCAGCGGTCGCGAAAAAGCCTTCGCCTGGGTGCCCGTCGAATACGGTCCTTACCAGCGACCGAAAAATGTTCCGCTGATCCAGTGATCCCCCCTGGACATAATCCGACTTCACCGCGGGAGTTCCCACTCCCGCCCTGCATATAAAGGTCCGTGTGCAGTGCAGATATATGCATCCGAAAATCTCAACGCGACCGGCCCCTGGGCGCCCTTATGGTTGGGCATGTTGCTCACCAGTACAGCCGGAACCGCGATAGCCGCTGAGCCCGCACACACCGCACAAGGTTTGCTGGCAGGGTCGACGCTTGAGGTGCTCAGCCGAAACTTTTACCTCAACAATGACTATCGATCGCCCTCGCCGGCAGACAAGAGTTACAAACAGGAATGGGCTCAGGGTTTCATCACCTCGTTCGAATCCGGGTTCACCCCTGGCATGATTGGAGTGGGTATCGACGCCCATGGATTTCTCGGCTTGAAACTGGACGGCGGCAAGGGGCATTCCGGAACGGGATTGTTGCCTCTGGATCATGACGGACGCAGCGAAGACAACTACTCCAGTGGTGGTGGAGCCCTGAAGTTGCGAGTCTCTCGCACCATCCTGGCGTTCGGTGAAATGACTGTGGAAACTCCGGTGTTCGATACGGCAGACAAACGCTTGCAACCGGAATACGCCACGGGCTTGTTGATCGACAGCCGTGAAATCGATGATGTGCATCTGGTGGCCGGTCACTTCACTGCTTTCAAGAATCTGGATGCGTCCACCAGCAAGGGCGACTTTTCCGGCTACGGTGTGAGCACCGGTACGGGCGGCATCGATTTTATCGGGGCCAGCCTGTTCGAAGATCGCCCAGTGGGCGGTGCCTTTTATGCATCGCAACTGAGCGACACCTGGCGTCAGTACTACGCCAACCTGCACCTGAAACAGTCCGGTTTTTTCCTCGACGGCAATCTTTACCACACTCAGGACTATGGCGAGGCCGTGGCAGGAGCGATCGATAACAGCGCCTACAGCCTGTCGGGCAAATACACCACCGGAGCCCAAGCCTTCACCCTCGCCTATCAAAAAATCAACGGCGACACACCCTTCGACTTCGTCGGTGGTGATTCCATCTACCTGGCCAACTCGATCAAGTACGCTGATTTCAACGGCCCCCATGAATGCTCCTGGCAGGTGCGCTACGACTTCGACCTCGGTACTTTCGGCCTGCCCGGCTTGAAATTCATGGCCCGCTACGTGACCGGGCGTGGCATCGACGGTACCCAGGCACCCAAGGGCGGCGCTTATAACCCGTTCGACCCGCGCACCGGCGATTACCAACCTCAACAAGGGGATGGCGGCCGGCATTGGGAACGCGATATAGACCTGCGCTACATCGTGCAGTCAGGCCCGGCCAAGGACTTGTCCGTGCAGCTGTCCCATGTGACGCATCGAGCAAATAACGCTCAGGCCGGCGATGACATCGATCGGGTTTATGTGGTTATTGAGTACCCGCTCAAGCTGGGATCGCTTTGAGCCTTCAAGGTATTAGCCCCCAGCGCCGCTATACTTACGACGCCAACGGCAACCTTGCCGGTATCGACGACAGCCGCAAAGGCAACCGCAGCTATCAGTACGATCCGCTCGACCGCCTGATCAACGTCCGTGGCGCCCCCCCGGAAAGCTTCGTCCATGGCCCGGCAGGCAACCTCCTCGGCCAAGGCGAACAACCAACCGCGAACCTGGCCAACGTCAAAGGCAACCGATTACACCTTTTAGGATGTGTACTTCTAGTCAGGCAGAGAGGAGAGCACGATGAGCAACGAACAGGAGGCACCTGAGACCAAAGGTGTTGCGGTGAAGTTACTTGCAATGGTAGACCTCGGCCCTGAGATCGAGGGCATGGCAGGGCGCCAACTTAGAATGCGTATGGTGACCATCGAGCCTGGAGGCGTCTTCGGACCGATTCACAACCATAAAGACAGACCCGGCACCGTCTACATACTGCAAGGAACGATCACTGACCATCGAAATGGAGTCGCCACGGACTATGGGCCTGGCGTGGGCTGGCCCGAGGACAGGAACACCACACACTGGCTTGAGAACAGAGGCACGATTGCGGCGGTGGAGATCTCGGTCGATATTGTCAGGCAACCGTAAGCTCAGGCCCGACAACACGGTCGAGCCTGATACGCGGCTCAACGCCAAACTGATGCGCCAATGGGCCGGGATCACCGACATGACCCGGGATTCTGACGGTTCACCAGCAACCTGATCACTCTGATTGACCTGCCAACCAATGACGACAGGGCATGTCGTTCGAAATGTTCAGAATCGTCCCTATCTCCATAGGCAATGGACTAACCTCCGCGCCCGCATCACCCATGACTGACTCAACTACGCTTTGAGTGAGGGTTGTAGGCTGTCATATCCGCAACTGGAGGTCCCGTGAACAGTCACTGGTGGTGCCGCCTGCTCTTGCTAATCATACTGATCGGGTTACCGACGGGTTCGACGATGGCGGCAGGCAGTGTCGTAGTACTGACCGTCAACGATGCTATCGGTCCGGCCAGTGCCGACTACGTGGAGCGCGGCTTGGCGCGTGCGGTGACCGAGGGCGCGCAGTTGGTGGTCATCCGCCTCGACACCCCCGGCGGGCTGGATACCTCGATGCGCTTGATTATTAAGGCGATTCTGGCCAGCCCCTTGCCAGTGGCAAGTTTCGTCGCCCCCAGTGGCGCACGTGCGGCCAGCGCCGGCACCTATATTTTGTATGCCAGCCACATTGCCGCGATGACCCCCGGCACCAACCTGGGCGCTGCTACACCGGTGCAGATCGGCGGCCTGCCCGGGACCGCGCCCGAATCGCCGGGTTCACCCACCACCGACAAGGATTCTGCGCGTGAACCGCAAGATGCCTTGACTCGAAAACAGATCAACGATGCGGCGGCTTACATCCGTGGCCTTGCGCAACTACGCGGACGCAATGCCGACTGGGCCGAACAAGCGGTACGTGAGTCGCTCAGCCTGTCGGCCCACGAAGCGCTCAAACTCAAGGTGGTCGATTATGTGGCCAATGACGTGGCAGACCTGCTCAAGCAACTGGACGGCAAGAGCCTGAATGTCTCTGGTCAAATGTTGAAGCTGAACACCGCCGGGGCTGCACTCATCGACCATGCGCCTGATTGGCGCACACAACTGCTGGCGGTGATCACTAACCCCAGCGTAGCGTTGCTGCTGATCATGTTCGGGGTCTATGGCTTGATCTTCGAATTCATGAACCCAGGGTCGGGTGTTGGTGGGGTGCTCGGTGGCATCTGCCTGTTGCTGGGGCTGTATGCCCTGCAATTGCTGCCCGTGAATTACGCCGGGGTCGGACTGATCCTGCTAGGGATCGCCTTCATGATCGCCGAGGCGTTTCTACCGAGTTTCGGTGTAATCGGCTTCGGTGGGGTGGTTGCTTTTGTAGTGGGCGCAGTGATTTTGATGGACACCGATGTACCGGGCTTCGGCATTCCATTGACGCTGATCATCGGCATGGCACTGATCAGCGCCCTGTTGCTGATGACGCTGGTCGGCGTGGCGCTCAAGGCCAGACGCCGTGCCTTGGTCAGCGGCGATGCGGGCTTGGTCGGCAGCCAAGCCACGGTGACGGGACTGCTGCCGGGTCTGCCGATGAGCGGCTGGGTGCAATTGCAGGGCGAAAGATGGCAAGTACAGAGCAGCTCGCCCCTGCATCTGGGCCAGCAGGTCCGGGTGGTGGCGCGCACGGGCGTGATGCTGGAGGTCGTTGCGCTGGAGGAAACGCCATCGCGAGGAGATTGATGCGAGTTCGTGCTGCCAGTCCTGCCGTCCGAAGGCCCGCCTTATACGGGCTTTTACCCGCGTTTTCGTATCCGCCCTGTCATGCCTTCGTCACACCCACTATGCACAATGCGGTCAGCCAAAAGGATTTGGCCCCATCGACAGAGAGCCTGGCCAAGTGCCGGTTTTTTTCGTTCCAGCGACATGCTTTTCACGAAGTGCTCACATTACGGAGCGCAGATTGAACG
Organism: Pseudomonas sp. NPDC086112; assembly: GCF_044746425.1. Lineage (NCBI taxonomy): Bacteria > Pseudomonadati > Pseudomonadota > Gammaproteobacteria > Pseudomonadales > Pseudomonadaceae > Pseudomonas > Pseudomonas sp. NPDC086112. The sequence goes on from NZ_JBIVCD010000002.1 coordinate 63,198, forward strand.
GACAAAAGGATTTGACCCCATACAGAGAGCCCGCCATGCGCGGGCTTTTTGTTGTCAGCCATTCCTGCGGCTAAGTTCCCCACTCTCTCGAATGGAGTCGAAGCGATGCCCTCCCCTGAATACTCTCTCCCTGATGCAGTTCGGCGATCAAGCACACCAGCACTACCAGGCGCTGATCCTCGCGGCACTGCAAGCTATCGCCGGCATTCCCTATCGTATTGGCAGCCACGACCACGATGAGCTTGCACCGGCCTTCGCTGCTATCACCTCATTTACTCACGCCCAATTGAGGCCGGAGGTTCTGGGTCCGACCGGACTATCGAGACGCACGACCATAAACACGATGTTCAACTTTGCGTGCCACTTTCAATGCTGAACGACCGCTTCTTAGGCGTTTTCCGAGGCCAGGCGCCTGGCATTACGCTCCAACTGCCGATGGACGCGCGGATCGATGCCCCTAGCGTCAGCTCGCCGACGACTGATGCGTCGTCCGGGCTAAGGATGATCACCGCCCCCTCTGCCGTTCAGACGGACCCGAGCGATGAACCATGTCGCCCCTCCTGCATCATGGCGCGCTCAGTCAATTCTGGCCGTTGTGCTCAAGCATCACAAACACCTAAGAATTAAAGTCGAAGCGCCAGGGGTAGCTACCCCGCTCACAATTCCAAGAATAGAGCCACTCCGATGAGCCTGACAAAATCTCTGCCAGCATGCCTGGCACTCAGCTTCGCATCGTTTGCCACCTATGCAGCAGATGGTCCACCACCTTCGGTGAATGAGCCAAGCGGTATCAACCTGGGCGGCACCAGCTTTTACGACGGTTTCGCGGGGCCACCCGGCTTATCACATCTGACCTATCTAAAATTCAGCACCGCACGCAGCATCAAGGACAACGCTGGCAAGGATAATGGCGCCTTCGATAACCCCAAGATCAACATCATCACGCTGATCAATCAGTTGAGCTATTACTCACCTGACTCCATCGGAGGCGGTGCGCACCTGGGCTGGAGTCTGTTGGTGCCAATCGTATCCCTGGACGGTGACTTTGGTGACGACGGCCCCAAGCTCCAGGATAACGGCACCGGCCTTGGTGATATCGTGGTGGGGCCTCAGATCCAGTTCGATCCAATCGTAAACGCCCACGGCAGGCCCGTCTTTGTGCAGCGCCTGGCCTTCGATACCATCCTTCCAACCGGTAAATACGACAAACATAAAGACCTGAACCCAGGCTCCAACTTCTTCTCTCTGAACCCTTACTGGGCAGCGACCTGGATGCCAGCTCCTCGTTGGGAGGTGAGCTGGCGGCTGCACTACCTGTACAACTTCAAGAACAACGACCCCGCTAGTAGTTCAGCGCAATTCTTCGAAGGACAGCCTGTACGCGACACCCAGGCAGGACAGTCGGCGTGGGCCAACTTCACAGCCTCGTATGAAGTGGTCCCCAACGTATCGGTCGGCATCAACGGGTACTACTTCAGGCAACTATCAGATGACGATGTCAACGGGAGTCGGCTGAGCGACTCTCGGGAAAAGGTTTTGGGCGTCGGCCCGGGCCTGTTCTGGAAAATCAGCGATGGCCAAGGCTTTTGGCTGAACACCTATAAAGAAACCGGCGTCGAGAACCGCGCCCGAACGGATTATGCCGTCCAGATTCGTTACGCCCACAAGTTCTGACTGACGTGTGCGCCCGCCCATGCATGAGGAGCGGGCCCCTTTACCCGAGGTGATGCTTCATGAACGCGCTCGAATCCATCGACAGCAAAAAATCATTGGCCGCTGTTTGCCTGATGATGGTCATATCTCTAGGAACGCTACAGATCCAGCCTATCCTGGGCGGAGCTTTTATCGACCAACTCGACTTGCCTCTTAATGCAATAGGCGCCATTTTCGCAGCAGAACTTATTGCAATGGCGGTCGCTTGCGGCGTTTGCGCCATGTTGATGGTGAACGTCGACCGGCGCCGCTTCGCCTTGGTTGCCTTGCTGATCCTGGCATTAGGTAATCTAGCCAGCACTCAGCTCCACAGCCAGACTTCGTTACTCATTTCCAGAATGATCTGTGGCGCAAGCGGTGGCGCTGTTATGGCGGTTGTCTACGCCACAGCAGCCCTGCGCACATCTAAAGATGCCACTTTCGCGGTCATCAATATCGGCAACCTCCTCTGGGGCATGCTGCTCGTGACCTCCATGCCTATGATCCTGAAATCATACGGCGTGAATGGCGCGTTTTCCCTATTGGCTATCACCAGCGTGCTCGCGGCGCTGGGTTGCTTGAGAGTGCCCAAGCGGTACCCTGAAACACGTCGCTTGGCGATCGGTTCGGTCCAGCCATTTGGTCTCACATCCATCCTGTTAATCATGCTTTTTGTGCTTCTGTTTTTTGGGCATTCCGCTCTGTGGGTTTACCAAGAGCGCATCGGCAAAAGCATTGGCCTGGAACCGCAGCAGATTGGGGGGATTCTGGGGGGCAGCATCCTTGCCGGAGCCCTTGGGGCAGGTCTTGCCGGGCTGATCGGACGGCGCCTGGGTTTGCTGTTTCCGCAGCTATTAAGCTTCGGTACAGCATTGTTGGCGACGCTGGTCATGGTCTATGGCAATAGTCCCATTGCTTTTGTCGCCACTGCCTGCCTGATCCATATGGTGTGGTTTTTCAGCCTGCCTTACCTGCTTTCCATGGCGGCCGAACTGGACCCTTCCGGCCGATTGGCCGGACTAGGTAACGCCGCCATTTTTATCGGCCAAGGGCTCGGCCCATTTGGTGCAGCACTAGTCGTCGGTGAGGGACATTTCCGGGCAGTCGGATGGCTGGCTGCCTCAGCCTATTTGATAGCCCTGGTTATCTCGTGTCTGGTCGTTGCGCGCTTTCGTCGAGGCGTGAAGCCTTCCGGACCAGCAATCCCCTCTGTCAGCCTGAAATCCCCCAGGAGGATGGTGGCTGCTGATGACCCATCCCATCAATGAACAAAAATGCCCATCATTAGAGGTTGTCCTGATGACCAGCCAATTTCCCCAAACCCCTGAATTTTCCGGCGCTCTTTATACGCCCAGCCGCGTGGAAGCAGAGGTGTTCGACCTCGAGATTGAAGGCGCCCTTCCCGCCTCGATCCGAGGGACTTTTTATCAGGTCGCGCCAGACCCGCAGTACCCGCCCTTGCTGGGCAACGATATCTTTTTCAACGGTGACGGGATGGTCAGCGGCTTCTACTTCGCCGACGGCAGGGTCTCGATGCGACGCCGCTACGTGAAGACTGATCGTTTGATGGCTCAGCGCCGTGAAGGTCGTTCGCTCAATGGCATCTATCGAAACGTCTACACCAATGACCCGCTCGCGGCGAAGAACAACACGACTGCGAACACAACCGTGGTGCCGCACAATGGCGTCCTGCTTGCGCTCAAAGAAGATGCCATGCCCTGGGCAATGGATCTCGAAACGCTGGAGACCCTTGGCGAATGGAATTTTGACGACCAGGTCAAATCAGCGACATTCACAGCCCATCCCAAGCTCGACCCGGCAACAGGAAACCTCTTGGCATTCAGCTATGAAGCCAAAGGGGACGGCACGCCTGACCTGGCCTATTTCGAAATCTCGCCGGACGGGAAACTACTGCATGAGATCTGGTTCCAGGCACCTTATGCGGCCATGGTTCATGATTTTGCGGTGACCGAACGCTACGTAGTGTTCCCGCTGATTCCATTGACGGTGGACGTCGAACGCATGAGAAACGGCGGGCCGCATTTTCAATGGCAACCCCATCTACCTCAGCTTTTCGCCGTGGTGCCACGGAATGGACGCGCGGAAGATGTTCGTTGGTTTAAGGGCCCGAAGGACGGCTTCCAAGGCCATACGCTCAATGCGTTCGATGACAATGGCAAGGTTTATGTAGACATGCCGGTTACCGGCGGGAACATCTTCTACTTCTTTCCACAGGCGGACGGTCATGTCCCGCCACCCGAAACGCTGGCGGCCTGCCTGATGCGCTGGACCTTCGACCTGACCGGTACGCGGGATGACATTCAACCGCAGCCATTGACTGACTATCCCTGCGAGTTTCCAAGGTGTGATGACCGCTACATCGGTAGAAAGTACGAACACGGCTTCATACTCGCCTTTGATCCAGAGCGCCCATACAACCCTGCGAATGGACCGATGCCGTTTCAATTCTTCAACCTGCTGGCTCATGTGAACCTGAAAACAGGAACCACCGACGCCTGGTTCCCCGGTGACAGCGGATGCTTCCAGGAGCCCATTTTCATTCCGCGCTCCCCTGATGCGGGGGAAGCAGATGGCTATGTCGTTGCCCTTCTCAATCTCATCGCAGAAGGTCGTAGTGAGCTCGTGGTTCTGGATTCTCGCGACATGGAGAGCGGCCCCATTGCACGAATCAAAATCCCATTCCGGATGCGCATGTCGTTGCACGGTTGCTGGGCGCCAAGCAAAAAAATGAAGCAATGAACTGTCCGCTGAAATGACCAGAAGTCTGTGATGAACCCAGCCGGAATGCGGCTTCTATCCTTCTGAGTCCCACAGCATCGCCGACTGCATGACATTTCTAACGTCACTGTCCCGTATTGCCTGTTCCTGAGGGTCGGCAAAGAGCTGTCCACAACACACAAAAACGCACTATTTCTGTATTGCGGGATTTATTAAAATTCCCACTTTACAGGATTAAATCACACAACTAGATTAAACCTCAGCCGCCGCGCTTACCCACGGCCATGCCTTTTTGCACCCCGTGCGCATGCACTGATCCTCTATCAAGGAGCACTCAATGAAACTCGCGAGCTTTATTGTTCAAGGCCGTAGCACTTACGGTGTTGTCGACGGCGATCAGGTTATTGACCTGGAATCGCTCAAACTCACCTTCGGCACCGATCTCAAGCAAGCCATTGCCAACAACCGTCTGGCCGATCTGACCAGCGTCGTTCTGGCGAGCCTGCCGCGCATCCCGCTGGCTGAAGTGACCTTTCTGCCCGTTATCCCGAACCCGGGCAAAGTGCTGTGCATTGGCATCAACTACGCCACTCATGTGCGTGAAACCGGTCGTGAGATGCCGACCTACCCGATGATTTTTACACGCTTCGCCGACAGCCAGAACGCCCACCTGCAACCCATCGTTCGGCCCAAAGCCTCGCACAAGCTTGATTTTGAAGGCGAGTTGGCGGTGGTGATCGGTAAACCGGCGCGTCACGTCAAACAGGCCGACGCGCTGGACTATGTAGCCGGTTACGCCTGCTACAACGATGGCAGCGTCCGCGACTGGCAGAAGCACACCATTCAGTTCATACCGGGCAAGAACTTCCCGAACACCGGCGGCTTTGGCCCTTGGCTGATTACCAGCGACGAGATCGGTGATCCGCAGGACTTGGAGCTGACCACCCGCCTGAATGGCGAAGTGATGCAGCACACCAGCACCAGCGACATGATTTTCGATGTCCGCAAGCTGATCGAATACTGCTCCACCTTCACCGAACTGGCTCCCGGCGACGTGATAGTCAGTGGTACCACCGGTGGCGTCGGCGCTTTCCGTGAGCCGCCGGTATGGATGAAGCCGGGCGATGAAGTCGAGATCGAGATTTCACGAATCGGCATCCTGCGCAACAGCATCGTCGACGAGCACTAAGCAATGGACAGACTATCTGAATCACAACAACTGCCAGATCAGGATACCGACACCAAAGGATCGAGCCTGGAACGCATGCTGCGGGTACTCGATCTGTTCACCGAAAAGAGTCCGATCTGGGCTGTCGACGACATGGTCTGCGCATTGGGGTTTACCCGCTCTACCGTCTACCGCTATGTGCGTGAACTGGCCGAGGCGAACTTGTTGTTCCAGGTCGAAGCCGGGCGTTACGCGCTGGGTGCCCGGATCATTACCTGGGACCGCCAGTTGCGGCTGAGCGATCCGCTGGTGCGCGCGGCGCAATCGCTGGAGCCGGGCTTCCCACGCTGGAGCGAGCAGCAAGTCTGGCTGATCTGCCGACTGTTCAAAGACCAAGTGGTCTGTATTCACCAGCACGGTGATTTGTTCAGCGAGGTCAGCTATTCACGCGGTTCACCGAGGCCGTTGTTCCTGGGCGCGACCTCCAAGGCAATCCTCGCCAACATGAACGCGCGCCAGCACAGTCAGCTATTTCTTGAAAACCCCGATGAGGTGCGCGCCAGCAACCTTGGCCAGACCTGGGAACAGTTCCGCCGTTCGCTGCAGCAATTACGTCGTCAGGGATATGTTGCCAGCGCAGGCGAGGTCGACCCGGGCGTCTACGGGTTGGCCGCCCCCATATTCGATGGCGACGGCAAAGTCGTCGGCAGCATCAGCTGCGTTCGCCCGATTCAAGAACGCGACAGAGCTCAGGAAGAAGGACAGGGACAGCAAATCCTTGCCTTGGCGCAGAAGCTGTCGCAGCTCATGGTGGCACTCGCCAACCGTCCCAAGCAATTGGACTGAGCCATCCGTAAGGGAATAACAATGACAACCCTCAACAGTATCAACACCGACGTGCTGATCATCGGCGCCGGTCCTACAGGACTGACCCTGGCTAACCTGCTTGGCCAGGCAGGTGTGAACACATTGATCATCGATCGCAAGCCCGGGACCGTGACCGAACCTCGTGCCGTCTCGATCGATGATGAATCCCTGCGCACCATGCAGGCCGTCGGGCTGGATGAAGCCGTATTGCGTGATGTGGTGCCTGGCTACGGCGTGCACTATTTCACTCGGCCCGGTGGCCGCTGCTTCGGCAAAGTCGAGCCTACTGGCAAGTTGTATGGGTTCCCCAAGCGCAATGCCTTTCGCCAGCCACTGTTCGAGGGCACCCTGAAGAAAGGCCTCGAACGCTTTGCCAGCCTGACGGCGCGGTTCAGCCACGAGCTGCTGGAATTCAGTCAAGACCACCATGGCGTGCGCGCGCTGATTCGTGACGCCGATGGCGAGATGATGGAAGTCAACGCTGCCTATCTGGTCGCCTGCGACGGCGGCCGTAGCCCGGTGCGCAAGCAACTCGGAATCGAGATGGTTGGCTCGAGCTTCTCCTCGCGCTGGCTGGTGGTCGACACCGATCAAGATGACGATCCATTCTGGCAAACACGCGTGTACTGCGATGCACGCCGCCCTGTCGTAGAAGTGCCCGGTCCCCACCGTACCCGCCGCTTCGAGTTTCTGCTCAAGCCGCACGAAACGGATGAACAGGTGCTCAGCGACACTCGCCTGCAAGCGTTGCTTCAGCCCTTCAAGGGCAACACCCCGGCATCCATCGTGCGCAAAACCGTTTACACCTTCCACGCCCGGGTTGCCGAGCGGTGGCAAGTAGACCGTGTGTTTCTCGCCGGCGATGCCGCCCATCTGACCCCGCCTTATGCCGGACAAGGCATGAACAGCGGTGTTCGCGATGCCCATAACCTGGCCTGGAAACTGATTGGCGTGCTGAAGGGCAAAATGGCTGATACGGCTCTGCTGTCTTACGAAAGCGAGCGTCGCGATCACGCCTGGGCACTGATCAGACTGGCCTTGAACCTCGGCGTGGTCATGGCGCCGGCAACCGTCTTGCGCGCTCGCTTGATCAGCGGTGCATTCGCGTTGATCGGCCTGCTGCCACCGTTGCGGGACTATTTCCTGCAAATGCGCTTCAAGCCTAAACCCCGATTCACCAAAGGACTGGTACTGACCGAAGGTGAAGCCGGAAAACTCTCCTGCGGGCACATGTTCCCTCAACCGATGCTCACCGATGCCCAGGGCCAGGCATCTCTGCTCGATGACTCGATCGGCGCCGGCTTCGCCTTGATTCAGTACGGCGACCACACCCGCCAACGCATCGATGAACTCCAGCATGGCTTCTGGTTCCACCTTGAAGCCAAACGCATTCTGATCCTTCCCGAGCATGTCAAAACAATGCCTTCGATACCTGGCTGCACGGTGCTTCATGACCGCCAGGGGTTGCTCAAAGAAATACTGGGCGATTCAAACAAGTTTTTGCTGCTGCGCCCGGATCGCTATATCGCCGCCATCTTCGACAAGGCCGGCGAAACAAAGGCTGCCGAGTCGTTGCAGTCGTTGTTCGGCGTCGCCTCGGCGATACCCCGAAGCCGAGACCCGCATCACGCCAGTCTTTCATTGACCCCTTAAAGTCACGGAGGTGTTTATGCAAACCCTACAGACCTGCACCCCTGCGCGCCTGTGCTACCTGCACCTGGCGAGCAAAGAGCCGCAACGACAAATCGATTTCTATCGGCGGATGCTGGACATGGACGGCCTGGCGCAACCCGATGGCAGCTGGATACTCAGTGGCCCACAACGCGCCATGCTCGTGTCGCCCGCCGATCACAGTGGCCTGCTCGCGGCGGCCTATGACCTGGGCGATCAGGCTCGGCTGGGAGAACTGCGCGCTCGCCTGATCGAGCACGACTGTGCTGTCGAAGACATCGACTCACCGTTGCTCGAACCGGGTGCCTTTCTGATTCGTGACCCTCAGGGCCGGCAAACGATATTTGGCGTATCTCGCACTGATTCCGGTGTCGACCGACAAGGCATGCCGGGCCGCCTGCAGCACGTGGTATTCCAAACCACTGAGCTGGAAGCCATGATCGATTTCTACGTCAATACGGTCGGGTTTACCGTCTCGGACAATGTCGTCGATGAGCAGACCGGCCAGCTCATGGTGTGCTTCCTGCGCTCGGATGATGAGCATCACTCGCTGGCGTTTTTCCGCGGTTCGAACAACGAATGGGATCACCACTGTTACGAAACCAACGAATGGAATGACATCCGCGACTGGGGTGATCGCTTCGCCAAGGAACGTATCACCATCTTCTTCGGCCCCGGCCGACATGGGCCGGGCAACAATCTGTTTTTCATGGTGGTCGATGCCGATCGCAACCGCCTGGAGTTCTCGGCCGAACTGGAAATGACCGATGCCGCCCGCCAACCCGGTGTCTGGCCGCAAGGGGAATACACGCTCAACTCCTGGGGACGCGCCTGGATCAGGAGCTGAGCACTTTTTTACAGACAAGGTTTTGCATCATCAACTTCCTTAATCGACGCGGCCACCTGCCTCCAAAGGTAAGACTATGACGACTCGACATTTCACCCCCTACTCCATCAACGGCGACCAATACATCGACGGCACCTGGCGTGCCGGTCGCTCCTCACGACGCCTGGATGACCGCAATCCCTTCAATGGCGAACAACTGCTGGAGATGCCGCTGGCGTCGATTGCCGATCTCGATGATGCCTATCAGGCTGCACATCGTGCGCAAACGGCATGGGCACAGCTGCATCCAACACAGCGCAGCGCCCAACTGGAAAAACTGGCTCAGGTCATCCAGAGCCGCCGCGACGAAATCATCGACTGGCTGATTCGGGAGTCCGGCAGTACACGTATCAAAGCGAGCATGGAATGGCAATTCACCCTGAGCCTTGTTCGTGAGTGCGCAACGTTGCCGATGCAGGTTGAAGGACGGATTCTGACCAGCTACAAGCCTGGCGAACAGAGCTTTGTCTTTCGTGAACCACTGGGTGTGGTCGGTGTTATCAGTCCGTGGAATTTTCCTTTGTATCTGAGCATGCGTTCGGTGGTACCGGCTCTCGCGCTCGGCAATACCATAGTGCTCAAGCCCGCCAGCGACACGGCGGTGACCGGAGGCCTGCTGATTGCCCACCTGTTCGAAGAAGCAGGCTTCCCGAATGGATCGCTCAATGTCGTGGTAGGCGCAGGTTCGGAGATTGGCGATGCCTTCGTCGAACACCCGGTACCGAGCCTGATCTCTTTCACCGGCTCAACGGATGTGGGTCGCAATGTCGGCCGTATCGCAACCGGTGGCAAACACATCAAACGCGTTGCGCTGGAGCTGGGCGGCAACGCTCCGCTGGTGGTCCTGGATGATGCGGATATTGAAATCGCGGCGCACGCCGCGGTGGTTGGGCGCTTCCTGCATCAAGGCCAGATCTGCATGAGCGTCAACCGGGTGATCGTCGACCGCTCGCTGTATGCAGACTTCACGGCGCTGGTCGTGGAGCGAGTGCGCAATCTCAAGACCGGCGACCCGGCCAACGCAGACACGGTGATTGGACCCGTGGTCAATCAGAACCAGCTCGATGGCCTGCTCCGTAAAATCGATGCCGCCGAAAACGCGGGCCTCAAACGGCTCTGTGGAGGCCCGGCATCTGGGCTGGTGCTGCCTGCCCATGTCTTCGGTGAGGTGGGGGCCGATCAGGAACTGGCGCGCGATGAAACCTTCGGGCCCTTGCTGCCGCTGCTGATCGCCGAAAACGAAGCCCATGCCCTGGAACTGGCTAACGCCAGCGAGTATGGCCTGTCCAGCGCGGTGTTCACCCGGGACATGGCCCGCGGCTTGAACTTTGCCCGTGGCATCGTGGCGGGCATGACCCATATCAACGACATCACCGTCGATGATCAGCCCAATGCGCCCTTCGGTGGTGAAAAAAACTCAGGCCTCGGACGCTTCAATGGTCACTATGCCCTGGATGAGTTCACCCGTGCCCATTGGGTCACCTGGCAGCCCGGAGGCCATAACTACCCCTTCTGATTATTTGCCAATACTGACTCGGCCAGGATTGGGCAAGCTCCTTTGCCCAATCGACAAAAAACAATAAAAAATAGAGGCGAAAAATGAGCAATTTAGCCTGTGTGTCCACCGATCAAATCGTTCACTCCGACCGGCTGATGAAGTGGAAAGAGTTCATGAGTGATCACCTGGGCCGCACTCCGGACTATATCAAGCGCCTGGAATCTACGTTCATCGACCCGTTGCATAACAACAACTTTCAGGGGCGGCTGGAATATGGAGACCTGGGTCAGCTGCGTTTCTGTCGAATGACCGCCAGTGCCCATCGATACTCACGCCATCTGAGCAAAGCGGTCGACTCGCTCGACACCCCGCGCATGTTGATACTGCAGATTGCCGGTGTCAGTCATTTCGAGCAAGGTCGACACAGCAGCGCGTTAGCGCCTGACGAGATGCTACTGGTCGACAGCGGCCAGCCTTTCAGCGTCACCAGTACTCAAGGCTGCGAACATTTCATCCTGCTTTTCCAGGGGAGGAGCGAACTGCTCACGCAAGCGGGCGATGTTCATCTTAACGGTCGCAATGGGCTGGGCCGAATGCTGATGCATCTCGTCAGTGATGCTTACAACCAATATCCCTTGCTCAACAATAACTCGGCAGGGCTGATCGGCGACAGTATCGTGGGGCTTCTGGATAACGTTCTGAAGAATAAACAGGAAGAAAAGCAACTCGAACACGACTTCCGCTTCTTCAAGCAGAACCGCCTCAAGGCCTATATCGAGCGCCACCTGGCCGACCGCGACCTGACCATCGAGCGCATCGCCAACGCAGAGCAATGCTCGGTGCGCAGCTTGCACCGAGCGTTTCAGGAGGAGCTTGGCTGCAGCATCAGCGAATACATCTGGCAGCGGCGTTTGTCGCGTTGCGCCGAAGATCTGCGCAACCGGGAACATGCCCATCGCTCACTCACCGAGATTGCCTTTGCCTGGGGCTATGGCAGCAGTGCTCACTTCAGCAGACAGTTCAAATCGGCGTTCGGCATTTCGCCTCGGCTGTTCCGTGATACCGCGAGCGACATCAGAGTGGAATCGACCGCTGCATAAGTCTGTTTGCAAATTGGGTGCAGACTGGTGAAATGGACAAAACGACTGGCCCTCGACCTTCTGCCATTAATTCCAGCCGCCGCCCAACACCTTGTACAACGTCACCCGGTTGCTCTGTTCGGTCAGGCGCAGGGTGATCAGGTCCTGCTGTGCGCTGTACAGCGAGCGTTGGGCGTCCAAGGCTTCGAGATAGCTTTGCGAACCGCCACGGTATAAGGCGTCGGACAGTTCGAAGCTTTTGCGGCTGGCGTCAGTCAACGCTTGCTGAGCCGTAATGCGGCGATCCAGCGTGCTGCGTACCGCCAGGGCATCGGCCACTTCCTTGAACGCGCTCTGCACCGTCTGCTGATAGGTCTGCACCTGTATTTCGCGTTCGACCTTGGCCGAATCCAGCGTCGCGCGGTTACTACCGGCATCGAAGATCGGCAGGCTTATGCTTGGGGCAAACGTCCAGGCGCCACTGCCGGACTTGAACAGTCCGGACAAGGCCGAGCTTGAAGACCCCGCACTGGCCGTCAGGCTGATACTCGGAAAGAACGCCGCACGGGCCGCGCCGATGTCGATATTGGCCGACTTGAGCGTGTGTTCGGCAGCCAACACATCCGGGCGTCGTTGCAACAGGCTGGACGGAAGCTCCGCCGGCACTTGAACCAGCGCCGCAGCCGATTCCAGGTTCGCGCCTGGCAACAGCTCCTCGGGAATATCGCTGCCAACCAGCAGACGCAACGCATTGCGGTCCTGGAGAATCTGGCTTTCATAGACCGCCGCGTCGCCTCGAGCCGACTCCACAGTGGTTTGCGCCTGCGCCACAGACAGACCGGAAGAACCACCCAATGCGTGGCTACGCTGAGTCAATTCGTAGGTCGCCTGCTGACTGCGCAAGGTCTCCTGGGCCAAGTGCAACCGCTCGTTGTCCGCCGCCAGGGTCAACCAGGCCGTGGCCACTTCGGCCACCAGACTGATCTGCGTGCTGCGCCGGGTTTCGGTCAGCGCGAGATAGTCTTCCAGCGCTTCGTCCTGAAGGTTCTGTACCCGCCCGAACACGTCCACTTCATAACTGCTCAGGCCCAGTTGCGCACTGTAGTCATGAGTGGTGGCCGCCGAGCCACTGCTGGACAACGAACCGGGCGTGCGACTGTGAGTGCCACTGACGCCGGCATCGATCGAAGGCAAGGCCTCGGCTCGCTGGATGCGGTACTGAGCCTGCGCCTTTTCGATGTTCAGGCTGGCCAGGCGCAGGTCGCGATTGTTGACCAGGGCCAGGGACTGCAAGCGCGCCAGACGGCTGTCAGTGAAGAACTGCTGCCACTCGATATCGGCGCCTGCCTCCCCCTTGGGCGTGCTGGCGGGCGGCAGCCATTGTTCGGAGACAGGCGCTTCAGGGCGCTCGTACTGCGGCGCCAGATTGATACAGCCACCGAGCAGCACGAGGACGGCCAGCAGTGGCCAGCGAAACTTGATCATGTGTCACCTGTCTGGGCGGATTGGACGGAGGTCGAAGCCGTGGAAACGCGGCCAAAGCGACGGCGAATCTGCACGAAGAACAACGGTACGAAGAAGATCCCCAGCACCGTGGCGGTGAACATCCCGCCCAGCACGCCAGTGCCGATGGCTTGGCGCCCGGCGGAACCGGCGCCGGAACTCAAGGCCAGAGGCAGCACGCCGAACATGAACGCCAGGGACGTCATGAGAATGGGCCGCAGGCGTTGCCGCACGGCGATCAGCGTCGCCTCCCGCAAGCTGTTGCCCTGCTCTTGCAGATGCTTGGCGAATTCGACGATCAGAATCGCGTTCTTGGCCGCCAACCCCACGGTGGTCAACAGCCCGACCTGGAAGTACACGTCGTTGCTCAAACCACTGAAACGGGTGGCCAGCACCGCACCAACCACACCCAACGGGACCACCAGCATCACCGAGAATGGCACCGACCAACTCTCGTAAAGCGCGGCCAGGCAGAGGAACACGAACAGCACTGATATCCCGTAAAGCAAGGGTGCTTGCGAACCGGAAAGGCGCAGCTGATAGGACTGCCCGGTCCACTCATAACCGATGCCTTCCGGCAATTGCTTGATAATCGCTTCCACAGCATCCATGGCGACCCCGGAACTGACCCCCGGCGCAGGATCGCCGACCACCTCCAGCGAAGCGTTGCCGTTGTAGCGTTCCAGCAACGGTGAGCCATAGCTCCACGAACTGCTGGCGAACGAGGAAAAGGGCACCATCTCATTGTTGCTGTTGCGCACGAACCAATGCTCCAGGTCGACTGCCTGCATCCGCGACGAAGCCTCGCCCTGAACGTAGACCTTCTTCACACGGCCCTGGTTGAGGAAGTCATTGACGTAAGTGCCGCCCAACGCCGTGGATAAAGTGGTATTGATGTCGCTGGTGCTCAGGTTCAAGGCCCCGGCCTTGCGATCGTCGATGCTGACCTTGAGCTGCGGTGAGTCATCCAGGCCATTGCTGCGTACCCCCAGCAGGCGAGGGTCTTTGCTGGCCAGGTCGATAAACTTCTCCCGCGCCGCCACCAGAGCATCATGCCCCAGGCCACCAAGATCCTTGAGTTGCACATCAAAACCCGAACTCTGCCCCAGGCCCCGCACAGCCGGGGGTTGCATCACGAACACATTGGCATCACCAATGCTCGACAGTGTTATGGTCGCCCGCTGGGCGATGGACGCCGAATCCTGCCCTGCCCCCGACCGCTCGCTCCAGTCCTTGAGCCGGATAAAGGCGCGGGCGGCGTTCTGGCTGTTACCGTTCATGCCCAAGCCAGAGATGCTGATCAGCGCCTCGACTTCCGGTTGTTCGAGGATGTAGCTTTCGAATTGCTTCACCACGGCTTGAGTACGGCTGTCCGTGGCTCCCACCGGCAACTGCACCTGAGCCATGAGAATGCCCTGGTCTTCATCCGGCAGGAACGAAGTCGGCAAGCTGAAATAACCGGCCGCCATCGCCAGCACCACCAACCCATACACCAGCAGACTTGCACGTCCACGCTGAAAAATTGCCCCCACCCATCCTTTATAGGCCTCGGCGCCGCGTTCGAAGGTGCGGTTGAACCAGCCGAAGAACCCGCGTTGAGCACCATGGCCCTGGGCATCGGACGGCTTGAGCAGGGTAGCGCATAACGCCGGCGTCAGCGTCATGGCCACCAGCACCGAGAGCACCATGGCCGAAACGATGGTCACCGAAAACTGCCGGTAGATGATCCCCGTAGAGCCGCCAAAAAACGCCATCGGAATGAACACGGCGCTGAGGACCAGGGCAATGCCGACCAGGGCGCTGGTGATTTCATCCATCGACTGGCGCGTGGCGGCCAGGGCCGACAGCCCCTGTTCGCCCATCACCCGTTCGACGTTCTCCACCACCACAATCGCGTCGTCCACCAACAGGCCGATAGCCAGGACCATGGCGAACATGGTCAGGGTGTTGATCGAATAGCCGAACAGCGCCAGTACGCCGAACGTGCCGAGCAGAACCACCGGCACGGTGATCGCCGGGATCAGCGTGGCCCGCAGGTTTTGCAAGAAGAGGAACATGATCAGCACCACCAGGACGATGGCTTCGCCCAAGGACTTGACCACCTCCTCGATGGACAGGCTGACAAAGGGCGTGGTGTCGTAGGCAATCACATTTTTCAGCTGCATTTCCGTCGGATAGAACGGCTCCAACGCCTTGAGTTTGGCCTTCACCGCTTCGCCGACTTCAAGCGCATTGGCGCCAGCGGCCAACTGCACGCCCATGGCGGCGGCGGGCTTGCCGTTGAGGGCTGAACTGATGTCGTAGCTTTCACTGCCCAGCTCGACTCGCGCCACATCCCCCAGCAGCACCACGGCTCCATCGCTAGTGGACTTGACCACGACATTGCGAAACTCTTCGGCGGTTTGCAGTTTGCTGCGGGCACTGATGGTGGCATTCAGTTGCTGCCCGGCCACCGCTGGCAATGCACCGAGCTGGCCGGCGGAGACTTCGGTGTTCTGCGCCTCCAGGGCGCTACTGATGTCCGAGGGCATCAACGCGTACTTTTCCAGCAGGGCCGGGTCCAGCCAGATGCGCATGGCGTAGCCCGAACCGAGAGTCTGCACATCGCCGACGCCATCAATACGGCTGATCTGGTCCAGCAAGGTGCTGGAAATGTAATCGCCGATCTGGGTGCCGGTCACGCTTTCGTTGTCAGAAGCCAGGGCGGCAATCATCAGGAAGTCCGACCCGCCCTTGGTCACGGTCAGGCCTTCGCTCTGTACCGACTGCGGCAGTCTCGACTCAGCCTGTTGCAGCTTGTTCTGCACCTGCATCTGCGCCACATCCGGGTTCGTGCCCGCGGTGAACGTCAGGTTGATACTGGCACTGCCCGCCGAGCTGCTGGAGGCCGACATGTAGGTCAGGTTATCCAGGCCTTTCATCTGCTGTTCGATGACCTGGGTCACCGAGTCTTCCACGGTCTTGGCCGAGGCGCCGGTGTAGGTGGCGGAAATACGAACCGTCGGCGGCGCGATGTCCGGGTACTGTTCCAGGGGCAACTGACTGATCGACAAGGCCCCGGCAAGCATGATGACGATGGCGATGACCCAGGCAAAAATCGGCCGATCGATAAAGAAACGCGCCATGCTCAACCCTCCTGCGCAATGGCAACAGGCGCCGATTTCAACGTGCGGCTGCGAGTACCGGGGTTCTGTGCCACCACTGATTCACCGACTCGGACTTTCTGCCCGCCCTCGACAATCACCTGGTCACCCGCCTTCAGACCAGCCGTGACCCACCACTGATTGCCCACGGCGCGGTCGATGGTCAGCACGCGCTGTTCGACCTTGCCATTGACCACCACCAGCACCGAGGTCACGCCACTGGCACTGCGGTTCACCGCCTGTTGTGGAATCAATATCGCCTGGTCGTCCCGAGCCTGTTCCAGCACCGCCCGCACATACATACCCGGCAGCAATAGCCGGTCAGGATTGGCGATTTCTGCCCGCAAGGTCACCGTGCCAGTGCCCTCATTGACACTGACCCCACTGAACTTCAAGCGACCTTCATGGGCGTAGGTGCTGCCGTCGTCGAGCTTGAGGCTGATCCGCGCCTCGCCCTCGCCGTTGCTTTGCAGCGCGCCGCTGGCCAAGTCATGCTTGAGGCGCAACAACTCGGTGGTCGATTGGGTGACATCAACGTAGATCGGGTCCAACTGCTGCACCGTGGTCAGTGCGCTGTCCTGATTGGCCACCACCAGCGCGCCAGGGGTGACCGTCGAGGTTTCGATGCGTCCGCTGACGGGCGAGCTAATGCGGGTATAGGCCAGGTTGATGCGCGCGGTATCCACCCCGGCCTGCGCCACTTGCAGCTCAGCCTCGGCGGTCAGCAGACTGGCCTGGGCATCCTCGTTGTCCTGCTGGCTGATGGCATCGATCTTTGCCAACTGTGCGTCACGCCTGGCAGTGGCCTGGGCCGACTTCAACGTGGCGCGAGCCTTGGCCAGGGTCGCCTGTGCTTCAGCCAACGCGGCCTTGTAAGAGGACGCGTCCAGTTGATACAGCGCCTGCCCGGCCTTGACCTCGGCACCTTCGACAAACAACCGCTGCTGAACGATACCGCCAACCTGCGGCCGAATCTCGGCGACCATGAACGCTTGAGTGCGCCCGGCCAGTTCCGTGGTCAACGCCTGGCTTTTGGGCTGCACGGTGATCACTGAAACCTTGGGCGGTTCGATAACCGGCGCGGATTCGCCGGGGGAGCATCCGCTCAACACGAGCAGGACGATCAAGGAAAGTAGAATGGCGGCGGTCACCAAGGATTTGGCGAAAAGTTTGGTCGACATAAATGCCTCTGCAAGACGGGATGGCTGAAGCCAGGCGCCATACTGCGAGGCAAATGTGCAGGAAAATTGAAGATTGCCCCGCGAGCTTGAATCTTCGTCGCGCCGGGGCCTAAATGGGCGGGCCATTCACCGACCTGCCCGAGCCCATGAAACTGAGTATCTCCACCAAGCTGTTTGTTGCGGTACTGGCCAGCGTGCTGTTTGTCATCCTGAGCATGGGGGTGGCCAACGGCTGGAGCTTCGGCAAGGGCTTTCTTGATTACCTCAACGAACAGGCCTTGCTGCGCATGACCCCGGTACTGCCGCGCCTGGCCGGCGCCTATGAGCACGAAGGCAGCTGGGAATTCCTGCGCAACCAGCCGGATCGCTGGTTCGAACTCATGCGGCCGGAGCCGGGCGTAGATTTCACCGACCCGCACCGACCGAACCCGCCCACTTCCGACCTGACTGGCGCGGTATTTCGCATTGCCCTGCTGGACCAGCAAAAGCAACTCGTCATCGGCTACTCGGCGATTGCCGACGACGCCCTGATGCGCCCTATCGAGGTTGCCGGTAAAACCGTCGGCTGGCTGGCGGTAACGCCGTTTCAGAACGTGACCGAAGCCGGTGGCGAACGATTTCGCCTGTACCTGTTGCGCACCAGCCTGGGCATGGGCGTAATCTCGTTGCTGCTAGCAATGCTGATCGCCTGGTGGATTGCCCGCACCCTGCTTGACCCGGTCAAGCGAGTGGCCGCTGCCACGCACCGACTGGCCGCAGGGGAATACAGCAACCGGGTGGCAGTGTCTTCCAATGACGAAGTCGGTCAGCTGGCTCGCGACTTCAATCAGCTTGCGTATACGCTGGAGCGCAACGAAAAAATGCGCAGGGAGTTCATGGCCGATGTTTCCCATGAGCTGCGGACCCCACTGTCGGTGTTGCGTGGTGAACTGGAAGCCATTGAGGACGGTGTGCGCACCCTCGATCAATCCTCGATGAAATCGCTGCAAGGCGAAGTCGGCATGCTCAGCAAACTGGTGGATGACCTGTACGAACTGTCTCTGGCCGATGTGGGCGCACTGACTTACCGCAAGAGCGAATGTGATATCAACGAGTTGCTGGACAGTTGCGTGGCGATGTTCCAGGAACGTTGCAATGCCCGGCATTTACGCCTGGAGCTGGAGCTACCGACCTCGCCGCTGCGGTTGGAGGCCGACCCCAAGCGCTTGCAGCAACTGTTCGGCAATCTGCTGGAAAACACCGTCCGTTATACCGATGAGGGTGGTGTGCTGCGCATTCGCGCAGCCAGCGATGGCGACGTCGTACGCATCGATTTCCTTGATTCCGGCCCCGGAGTCGACGCGGATCAGTTGCCGCGGCTGTTTGAACGTTTTTACCGCGGCGAAGCCTCACGCAATCGCGCCAGTGGTGGCGCCGGTCTGGGGCTCGCTATTTGTCACAGCATCGCCCAGGCCCATGGCGGCAGCCTCAGTGCCGATCACTCTCCTTTGGGTGGCCTTTGGCTGACCCTGCGCCTGCCACGGAACGCCTGAACAATGGTCAACGACAACCCGATTCTCATCGTCGAAGACGAACCCAAACTGGCCGCGTTGATGCGCGACTATTTGATCGCCGCAGGCTATGCGACCCAGTGCCTGGACAACGGGCTGGAGGTGGTACCGGCGGTACGTGCCCGCGAGCCGCGGCTGATCCTGCTCGACCTGATGCTGCCTGGACGTGACGGTCTGCAAGTATGCAAGGAACTGCGCAACTTCAGTGCCGTGCCTATCATTATGATCACCGCCCGCGTCGAGGAAGTGGATCGCCTGCTCGGGCTGGACCTGGGCGCCGACGACTACATCTGCAAACCCTTCAGTCCTCGCGAAGTGGTCGCCAGGGTCAAAGCCATCCTGCGACGCAGCCCGCATCTTTTGACCTCAGCAGCACCGCGTCTACAGATTGACGAAGCACAGTACCAAGCCTCCCTCGACGGTGTGGCACTGGACCTGACGCCTCTGGAACTGCGCTTGCTCAATACCCTCGCCCGCTCTCCTGGACGAGTGTTTTCTCGGGATCAGTTGCTCGACAGGATCTACTCCGATCACCGGGTGGTCACCGACCGCACGATCGACAGCCATATCCGTAATCTGCGACGCAAGCTCGAACAGGCCTGCCCGGGAGAGCATCCGATCGAGTCGTTGTATGGGGTAGGTTATCGGTTTCAGCTCACCGACGCCTGAGCGTCGTCGAGATTGCCATTATTGATCCGCCGCATAGATGATGGTTTGCGCACTGTTGGATGTAGCAAGGCGGTGAGTGAAGTAGGTGTCGCCTTCATCTGTCTGGATCTCGTAGTCGACCTTGCTGGCGACACGGCCCGATGCACCGCAATGCTTGATGATTTTCAGCACCCGCTGAAACTTCACGCCCTGAGTACCGTTCTGGGCAGGGCCAGTGAGTACATTGACCGTTTGAAACCAGCCTTCATTCTTCTTGTTCGACACGAGGGTGCCGGTCAGTGCCTCAAAGCGCTCCAGACGGGTAAACCCCCAGAGTGTCTGTTCCTCGACCGCTTTGCCTTGGGCGGTGGAGCCAGTGAATACAAACAGATTAATGGCCGGATTGTCTTCGCAAAAGAAGTCATAGGGCACAAGTCCGTCGACCATTTTCTTACCGGGAACGAAACCTTTTTTATGAACCAGAAACATGACCACCTCCACTCTAAAACATCAGCAAACGCTGAGTAAGTTTGAGCGGGAAGTCTACTGAGGCGGGGCGTACAGAGCCGTCAAGCCAATGTAATATCGTGTAAAGATCACGCCCTATGGGGCAAGCTGATTTCCACGGTTAACCCACTGGACGACTCATTGCGCGCCATGATCGTGCCGCCGTGTATTTCTACAGCCCTTGAAGCGATCGCCAGGCCCAGCCCGAAACCGGCACTGGCCTCGTTCAGGCCGCGCTCGAACGGGTGGAAAATGTCCTGCAATCGCTCGCTTTCAACACCCGGCCCCCGATCGGTAATCTGCACCGTCAGGTAGTCTGCGTCGAGATTGATCTGAGCCACTACAACAACAGCCGTGTTCGGCTTGGTATAGCGCACCGCGTTTCGAATGACGTTCTCGAAACACCGATACAGCAGTTCGCCGCTGACACGACTGACAAAGGCCGGACACGCTTGCAGGCTTACCCGGCAACCTTTCATTTGCGCCTCGAATTGAGCGTCCTCGACGATCACCGACAGCATCTCGACGATATCAATTGGCTCGCGCTCGATACTCTCGGGCCGACCCTGCATACGCGCCAGGGTCAACAACGCCTCGATCAGCGTATCCATACGCACCGATTCGCGCTCGATGCGCTCCACCATTTCCAGGCGTGCAGGATCTTGCTGCAGCAGCCCGATAGCCGCTTGCATGCGTGTCAACGGTGAACGCAGTTCGTGAGAGATGTCGTGCAACAGATGTTGCTGAGCCTCCACCAGCAGTTTCAGCTGATTGGCCATTCGGTCGCAGTCCTCGGCCAGATCGACGATTTCATCGCGACGCCCACCCATCATCGGCTTGACCCGTGTTTCGAAGCGCCCCTGGGCCACGTCGCTCATTGCCCGCCGAAGATAGGCCAACGGCCATGCCAGGTAGTACGCCAGATACCCGCTGAACAGCGCACTCATCACCGTGCCGATGATCAACGGAGTCCAGTGACTAGGCCCTCTGTCACCTTTTTTACCAGGGGAATGTGTAGACCTGAGCGACAGCGCAACACCCTCCTTGCTGATGATTGACTGCTCATAGGCTGGTTGCGGAACCGGCGCCCCCGCCAGCAGTTGGCCGGCACTGTTATACACGCCAATGGCCTGGTCATCGGGATGATCCCACACTGTCAGTAGCTGACGACCCGGCTCGACACCAAACTGTCGCAGCAGCTGTTCTTCGCTGGCCAGGATCGTTTCCAGATGAGGATCTCCGGGTCTGGAACTGCCCAGCACCAGAAGGCCTAACCCGACCAAAAACGTCAGGCTAGTGGCCAGCCAAAACGCCAGGAACAGCTTCCAGAACAGCCGGCTGGGCTTCATCATTCGGCGATCAACAGGTAACCGAGGCCACGCACGCTCTGAATCCAGGCTTTGGTGTCGGGCCGCGGCCCCAGCTTCTGGCGAATGCTGCTGATATGCACGTCGATACGCCGGTCGTAGCGAGTCAAGGGACACCCCAAGGCATTGAGCGACAGATCCTGCTTGCTCACCACCTGCCCGGCACAACGGGCCAGCTCTTCGAGCAAGCTGAACTCGGTACTGGTCACCCCCAGCTCGCGCCCCTGCCAGAGGGCCTGGCGCTTGCCGGGCCACAAGACCAGAGGGCCAGTCCTGATCACTTCGGTGGTTGGCTGATCCACCGGCTGCACCCTGCGCATGATTGCCCGTAAACGTGCCACCAATTCCCCCGGAGAACTGGGCTTGGGCACATAATCATCGGCGCCCAGTTCCAGGCCGGTGATCTTGTCTATGTTGTCGCCTCGGGCGGTGAGCAACACTACCGGCACCTGGCTTGCAGCCCGAATGCGCCTGAGCACCTCGATACCCGACAGCCGCGGCAGCATCACGTCCAGCACCACGATGCTGTAGCGGCCAGACAGCGCTTGGACCTCACCCTCCTCGCCCGTGTGCACCGCGGTCACCTCAAAGCCTTCACGCTCCAGGTATTGGCTGAGCATTCCAGTCAGTTCCTGGTCATCGTCGACTAGCAATACGGAGATCATGGGGAGCTCTTGAGTGTGTGTCCGTGCATTATCGCCCTTGCACTGAACACCGTCATCGTCCCGGGCCAACCTTTACCTAACTTGACACTTGGTTAACCGCACCAAACGCACCGAGCTTTTATGCTTCACCTCCACCAGCCTGCTCGCTCCGCGGACTCGTCTTGCTGCGAGATATCCGCGCCCGCCTACGCTGCTTGTCGATGTGTTCTGGATAAGATCTTGATGAATTTTTCGCGCCTGCTCTGCTCGGCTGCACTGCTACTCAATGCCACACTTGTGCATGCTCAAGGCTTCAAAATTTCCGATATTCGCATCAACGGCCTTCAGCGGGTTTCCGCAGGGAGTGTGTTCGGTGCTTTGCCGCTGAACGTCGGTGATGACGCGGATGAGCGCCGCTTGGTGGAGTCCACCCGCGCGCTGTTCAAGACCGGTTTCTTTCAGGATATCCAACTGGGGCACGATGGTAACGTCCTGGTCATCACGGTGGTCGAGCGTCCTTCGGTCGCCAGTATCGAGATCGAAGGCAACAAGGCGATCTCCACTGAAGACCTGATGAAGGGCCTCAAGCAATCCGGTCTGGCCGAAGGCGAGATCTTCCAGCGCGCCACCCTCGAAGGTGTGCGTAACGAGCTGCAGCGTCAATACGTCGCTCAGGGCCGCTATTCGGCGTCAGTTGATGCCGAGGTGATCGCGCAACCGCGCAACCGCGTGGGCCTGAAAATCAAGATAGACGAAGGCACCGTTGCGGCCATCCAGCACATCAACGTGGTGGGCAATACCGTCTTCACCGAAGAGCAATTGACCGATCAATTCACCCTCAAGACCAGCAACTGGTTGTCGTTCTTCAAGAACGATGACAAGTACGCCCGTGAAAAACTCTCCGGTGACCTGGAGCGTCTGCGCTCCTACTATCTGGATCGCGGCTATATCAATATGGATATCGCTTCGACCCAGGTGTCCATCACCCCGGACAAGAAACACGTCTATATCACCGTCAACATCAACGAAGGCGAGAAGTACACCGTTCGTGACGTCAAGCTCAGCGGCGACCTGAAAGTGCCTGAAGACCAGGTCAAGTCCCTGCTGCTGATTCAGAAAGGCCAGGTGTTCTCGCGCAAGCTGATGACCACCACGTCCGAACTGATCACCCGTCGTCTGGGTAACGAAGGCTATACCTTCGCCAACGTCAACGGCGTGCCGACCCCGCACAATGACGACCACACCGTCGACATCACGTTCGCTGTCGATCCGGGCAAGCGTGCCTACGTGAACCGCATCAACTTCCGGGGCAACACCAAGACCGACGACAAAGTACTGCGCCGTGAGATGCGTCAGATGGAAGGTGGCTGGGCTTCGACTTACCTGATCGATCAATCCAAGACACGTCTGGAGCGTCTGGGCTTCTTCAAGGAAGTCAACGTCGAAACCCCAGCGGTAGCGGGTTTGGATGACCAGGTAGACGTGAACTACAGCGTTGAAGAGCAGGCGTCCGGCTCAATCACCGCCAGCGTCGGTTTCTCCCAGAGCTCCGGTCTGATCCTCGGTGGTTCAATCACCCAAAACAACTTTCTCGGCACCGGCAACTATGCCAGCCTGGGCCTGACTCGCTCGTCTTACCAAAGCAAGTACAACATCGGCTTCACCGACCCCTACTTCACGCCGGACGGCGTGAGCCTAGGCTACAACCTGTTCTACAACGCCACTGACTACAACGAATATTACGATGACGATTATTCGTACTATTCCATCAATAGCTATGGCGCCGGAACAACAGTCGGCTACCCGATCAATGAAACCTCACGGCTGAGCTTCGGCGTGACAGTGCAACATGACAGCATCGAACCAGGCACCTACAGCGCCGATGAGATCTATGACTTCATCGAACGTGAAGGCAAAGAATTCAACAACCTCAAGGCTAACCTCGGTTGGTCGGAGTCGACCCTGAACCGCAGCGTACTGGCCACCCGCGGCCATTCGCAAAACCTGAACCTGATGATGACAGTGCCCGGCAGCGACCTGAATTTCTACAAGCTCGACTACACCGGGCAAGCCTTCTTCTCGGTCACCGACGCCACCTCGCTGCGGTTCCATACCAAGCTCGGCTACGGCAACAGCTACGGCTCGACAGACGGCCTGCCGTTCTATGAAAACTACACCGCCGGAGGCGAAGGTTCGGTGCGCGGCTTCGAAAGCGGCACCCTCGGCCCACGCAACACTCCGGCCACTGGCACCTATGCCAGCGCCGGGCAGGCGTATTATTCGGACCGGGACACCGAATCGCTGGGCGGCAACATCCTCATCACCGGCGGCGTTGAATACCTGTTTCCGATGCCCTTCATCAAAGACAACAAATCCGTGCGCACTTCGGTGTTCTGGGACGTTGGCAGCGTCTACTCCAACAAATGCCACCTTAGTACCACCCAGGGGTGCGACGGGGTCGACCTCGACCAGATGGCCAGTTCGGTAGGGGTTGGGGTTACTTGGTATAGCCCGTTGGGGCCATTGAGCGCTAACGTGGCATTCCCGGTGCGCACACCCGAAAATGCTGATACACAGGTGTTTCAGTTTTCCTTGGGACAGACGTTTTGAGCTGAGCAATGCAGGCGTGGGTGGATGCATCTCAACGCATGCAGTTGAGGTATGGCTGTCGGGGTTCCATTTTGCGTAGGTGCGACGCTGGTCCTCCACTTCAAATGTGAAGTCACCATTTATTTGAACGAAAAATTGGAGCGTGGGGTGTGCCTCCACCAGCACCTCCAACAAGGCCGTTTACGCCTCGAAGCGCAGCTTAAGCTCTCGCGCTGCGTGCACTTGATCCAGTAACACATGGGGCACTTGATAAGGCGTGCTGATTTTCAGCTGCAGCCAGACGGAAAGTTTCTTTGCAACATTACGCCGTCTGACATCCGCGACTTCCGTCGCCTTATCCGAAATAAATACTTTTTTTGAACCGTCACTATTCCTTCAAACACACCAGTCAACTTACTTAATATATAACCCAGCATCAATCATCGAAGGCGATCAACACTCACACCCATCGCCTCGTAAATTATTTATTCCGATAAACACGCCCATTACCCATCACCACATCACACAGCCACCGAACCGTCATTATCAGACGCACTTTAACACTCCACACTTTCCACGAATAACATAACATCTTAATAACACTCAAATTAACACTAACAAGCCTCGCTGACTTTTTATAACAATCATTGACACCCAGACACAGGCACCCTAGATTAATGGCACTCTGCCAACGCCAAGACGACACATAACTTTGTTAAGTTAATGGAATGCTGAGTTTCTGAGTTATTTCATTCCTGGTACAACGCATGAAATATGTTGACGATATTACGAAACTCTTTACACGTTTTGGCGCCAATGCGCAGAGTTACCAGGAAATACAACCGAACTATAAAGATTTCAAAGACGACCCGATTACACCTGTACTGGCTGAGCCAGAACCGTCGGTAGCCTTGCCTCCCCCAACATCAACGCCAACGCCCCCTGTGTTTTTACTGGACAAGCCACAGCCTTCTTTATTAATTGGCACGCCCAAATCCCATCCCCTGACCGAGCCACCTGCGAGTTCTGCTACGGGTGACCGTCAGCGATTGAGCGACCTGTTGCGTGAACTCAATCAGGTTCGTCGAGACGGTCTGCCAGAAACGACTCGCAAGCGGACCAAGGCGAAGGTCATTGCTATCGTTTCGGCGAATGGCGGGGTGGGTAAAAGCACCGTGGCCGCAGGCCTGGCAAAAACACTTCGGCGCCCTGGCGGGCGCACCATCGCGATTGATCTGGACCCTCAGAACGCGCTGTCCAGCCACTTGGGTATCACCAGGCAGGTTCCCGGGCTGATCCAGCTCAAAGAGCAAGGCGCAAACTGGGGCGCTCATCGCCTGCCGGGCTTTAGCGACAGTGAGTGCCTGCCCTTCGGCACTGGCGAGATGAACGATCGGCGCTTGCTCAGGCAGTTGATGCTTGAAGATTCTGACTGGTTGAATCAGCACCTTGCGTCAATGGACCTCAGCGAAAACGATACCGTGATCCTGGACACGCCTTCGGGTGCGACCGTCTATTCGCAACAGGCGCTCGACGCCGCCGATCTGGTGCTGGTGATGACGGTGGCCGACGCGGCCTCCTACCTGGCGCTGGACACCATGACCCAGTGGCTGGAAACCACCCGACGACGCGCGCAACGGCACCGGTATGTGCTCAACCAACGGGATGACTCGCGTTCGTTCAGCAGGGACATGGGTGTGCTGTTTGTGCGGCGGCTCGGCGCTGACCTGATCGGGACGATTCGTCTCGATCACCAGTTCAACGAGTCGCTGGCCTATGGTCGGGACCTCCTCCAGTACGCGCCTTTGAGCATTGGCTGTCAGGACATTCTTTCGCTGTCAGGCGCGGTCCATGCCCTGCTTTTCGCGGATGCTACCAACCAGCAGGGCACGCCATGACCGCCCAGCTGAATCAGCTACCTCCAAAGACGTGGCGGTTGCAGGGGCTACTGGATACTTTCCAGGATCGCGTCAGTCGATGGCCCGTGCGTTGGCGCCAAAGCCTGAAGATCTCAGCCGGGCTGATCGCGGCATTGTTGGTGCTGGGCATCCTCACTGCGCCGCTGAATCTGTATTCCCAGGCAGCGTTTGCCGCCGTCTGTTTTGCCGCCAGCCTGGTCATCCGCAAGCAAGCCGGGCGTCTGGCGATCCTGACCCTGATCACTCTCTCGCTGATCGCTTCGTTGCGTTACATGTACTGGCGCCTGTCCGACACCCTGAACTTCGACAACTGGCAGGATGCCGTATTTGGCTACGGGCTGGTGCTGGCCGAACTGTATGCCTTGCTCGTCTTGGTCTTCGGCTATGTACAGACCGCCTGGCCGCTGCACCGCAAACCGCAGTTTCTGCAACAGCCGCCCGCGGAATGGCCGACGGTAGACGTCTTCATTCCCACCTATAACGAATCATTGGGTATCGTCAAACTGGTGGTGCTCGCCGCTCAAGCCATTGACTGGCCCGAGGGCAAACTGCGGGTGCACATGCTTGATGACGGACGCCGCGAGGAATTCAAGGTTTTCTGTCAGCAGATTGGTGTCAACTACATCACCCGCGACAACAATCAACATGCCAAGGCCGGCAACCTCAATGAGGCACTCAAAGTCACCGATGGCGAGTTCATTGCCATATTCGACGCCGACCATGTGCCCACCCGCTCCTTCCTGCAGATCACCATGGGCTGGTTTTTAAAGGACCCGAACCTGGCGTTACTGCAAACGCCGCACTTTTTCTATTCACCCGATCCGTTCGAAAAAAACCTCGATACCTTTCGCTCGGTACCCAACGAAGGTGAGCTGTTTTACGGCCTGGTGCAGGACGGCAACGACCTGTGGAACGCGGCCTTCTTCTGTGGCTCCTGCGCGGTCATCCGGCGGACTCATTTGCTGGAAGTCGGCGGCATCGCCACCGAAACCGTGACCGAGGATGCGCACACGGCACTCAAGCTCAATCGCCGTGGTTTCAATACCGCTTACCTCGCCGTTCCACAAGCGGCGGGACTGGCCACCGAAAGCCTTTCCCGACACATCAGCCAACGCATACGCTGGGCGCGGGGCATGGCGCAGATTTTTCGGACCGACAATCCGTTGTTTGGCAAAGGACTGAACCTGGGGCAGCGCATCTGCTACCTCAACGCCATGATGCACTTTTTCTACAGCCTGCCCCGCCTGGTGTTCTTGACCGCACCCTTGGCCTACCTGCTTTTCGACGCGCAGATTTTCCATGCCTCGGCATTGATGGTCACGGTCTATGTACTGCCGCATATTTTCCATTCCAGCCTGACCAACTCCAGCATCCAGGGGCGCTTCCGCCATTCCTTCTGGAACGAAGTGTATGAGTCGGTATTGGCCTGGTACATCATGCGACCGGTGCTGTTGGCCCTGATCAGCCCTTCGCTGGGCAAATTCAACGTGACCGACAAGGGCGGCACCCTCGATAAGGACTATTTCAACTGGAAGCTCGCGCGGCCTTACATCGTCCTGCTGACCTTGAACATGATCGGTCTGGCGATCGGCGTGGTGAAACTGATCGGAAGTGATTCGGCCGAGGCCACTACCCTGCTGATCAACCTGGCCTGGACCGTGTACAACATCGTCATCGTCAGCACCGCCGTGGCGGTAGCCACTGAATCCTCTCAGGTACGCAACGAACCCAGAGTGCCCGCGGATCTGCCCGTGCGCATCTATCGCGAAGACGGCACCTGGTTCGATTGCGTAACCCGGGACTTCTCACAAAACGGCGTGGGTCTGGCACTGCCACCGCAGGTTCTGCTCAGCGTCAATGAGAAGCTGCGGCTGTGCATTCTGCGCACACCGCCCTCAAGCCTCTTTCCCGCAAAAACGGTCTTCAGCAACGACAACGTGGCGGGCGTGCAATTCGAGGCTTTGACCCTGCGCCAGCAAAGTGAGCTGGTGCGACTGACCTTTTCACGGGCCGACACCTGGGCCAATACGTGGGGTAACGGCCGCCTCGACGCGCCCATGTCGGCGTTGCGCGAGGTCAGCAGCATTGGCTTGCGCGCCATCCTGCGCCTGTTCATTGCAACCCTAAAGGACAGCCAGGCGCTGCTACGCAAACGCCCGGACACTCCATCACCTATCGACTCCACCGCGGACACGCAACGATCTTGAAGCCTTCCACTCGCCGGACCTTTCTTCCTCGTCGCTCACTCATGCTGATCACCTGCTCGCTAGTGGGCTGGAGCGGCTGGGCATTGAGTGCTACCGCCCAAATCAACGCCACAGAGCCGGCGATGATGCCGGTTACAGCGTTGCCCGGGACCGATGCCCCGAGCAACAGCTATACCCGCACCCTCAAGGAGCTGGGCAAAAGCTATTCGATGACCCTTAAAGGCGTGGAGGCTACCGACAGTGTGAACTTCGATGTGCGCGCCGATGAGGTCGTCACGGCGGCGCAGGTCACGCTGCAGTACAGCTACTCACCGGCGCTGCTGGCCGACCTTTCGCAGATCAATGTGCTGGTCAACGATCAAGTGGCCGCCAGCCTGCCCCTGCCCAGGGAAGAGGCCGGTAAGTTGCAGACCCGGACCGTGCAGATTCCGC
Source organism: Pseudomonas sp. NPDC086112 (assembly GCF_044746425.1). Classification (NCBI taxonomy): domain Bacteria; kingdom Pseudomonadati; phylum Pseudomonadota; class Gammaproteobacteria; order Pseudomonadales; family Pseudomonadaceae; genus Pseudomonas; species Pseudomonas sp. NPDC086112. The sequence continues at coordinate 92,488 of NZ_JBIVCD010000002.1, forward strand.
CGCAGACCATCACCGAATTCAACCGGCTCAGCCTGCAGTTCATCGGTCACTACACAATGCAATGTGAAGACCCTTTGCACTCCAGCCTGTGGGCCAGGATCGGCAACGAGAGTCAGCTGAGCCTCCAGGTGTCCTCGATTAAACAGCCCAACGACCTGGCCGCCCTGCCGCTGCCCTTGTTCGATCGTCGAGACGCCTCGCCCCTGAAGTTGCCCTTCGTGTTCGCCGCGCGCCCGGGCGGCCCTGAGCTTGAGGCCGCCGGTATCCTGTCGTCCTGGTTTGGCGCCCTGGCCAGCTACCGCGGCGCCACCTTCCCCGCCAGCCTCACCAGCCTGCCGGCCAACGGCAACGCCGTGGTGTTTGTCAGCGGCAGCGAATCAACGGCCTTGAGTGGCTTACCGATCAAAGAGGCCACGGGGCCGACATTGACACTCGTGAGCAACCCGAATGATGCTCAGGGCAAACTGCTGATTGTCTCCGGGCGCGATGGCGCCGATCTCAAGGTCGCCGCGACAGCGCTGGCCCTCGGTGGCTCGGCCTTTTCCGGGCAGAGCGTAGTGATCGACCGGATCGACTCGCTCAAGCCACGCCGACCGTATGACGCGCCTAACTGGCTGCCCTCCGATCGCCCGGTTCGCCTGGGTGAACTGGCCAAGCCCGCAGAGCTCAATGTGTCGGGTTATAACCCGGGACAAATGACGGTTGCGCTGCGCTTGCCGCCCGACCTGTTCAACTGGCGTGAGCCCGGTGCGCAACTTGACCTGAAATACCGCTATACGCCGCAACCGGTCTCCACCAATTCCTCGTTGCTGGTCAACTTCAACGACACCTTCATCAAGTCGATCGATCTGCCCTCGATAGAGAAACTCGGCAACAGCGACAGCCTGCTGGCGATGCTCAAAACCGATGACAGTCTGGCCCGTACGTCACGCATGCTGTTGCCGCTCAATTCCGTAGCGCTGCAATCACGCCTGCAATTTCGCTTCATGTATGACTACATCAAACAGGGCGAATGCCGCGACATCATCATCGACAACATGCGCGGTGTGATCGACCCGGACTCGACCCTGGACCTCAGCCAATACGAACATTTCATGGCCATGCCCAACCTCGGGGTGTTCAAGGACAGTGGCTTCCCGTTCACTCGCATGGCCGACCTTTCTGAAACCTCGGTAATCCTGCCCAACGAGCCAGGCCCGGCCGATCTGAGCGCCTATCTGACCCTGCTGGGCCGCTTCGGCGACTCCACCGGTTATCCGGCCACCGGCGTGAAGGTGGTCCACGCCGACCAGGTGGCCGAGCAAAGCGACCGGGATTTGCTGGTACTCGCCTCGGGCAACAATCAGCCGCTGCTTGCGCAATGGCAAAGCCTTCTGCCGGCCAAGGGCGAAGAGGCTGCGCAGTACTTTGAACTGTCTGACCTGCCCTTGCGTGTGCGCAACTGGATCAGCCCGGATACGAAAACCAATCTGCGTGAAGCGCGCAGCAGCTTCAGGTTTACCGCTGACGACGGCAGTGCTTATTTGACCGGATTCGAATCGCCGCTCAAGAGTGGGCGCAGTGTGGTGTTTATCGCCAGCGCAAGGCCCAACGGCTTGGCCGACGTGACCAACGCCCTGCTCAGCAGCGAAGAAAACGCCCGCGAGTTGCAAGGCAGTCTGGTGGTGGTCAGGGGCAAGCATGTCGAATCGCTGGTCGCCGAGCAGGATTACTACGTCGGGAGCCTGGGCCCATTGCGTTATCTGCAGTGGTACCTCTCGCAAAACGTAGTGGCGCTCATGCTGTTCACCCTCCTCGGGATCCTGTTGCTTGCTTCGATGGCCTACCTGGCCTTGCGCTTACGGGCCAAACGTCGTCTTGGTCAGTGAGCCGCGCATGCCTGTGTCGTCCATGAGCCGCCGAGGTGTTTCACTTCGCCAGTGCCTGCGCGGCAACACGCGCAGGTTGAGCGCCGTGCTTGCGCTTGCCCTGCTGGCGCCTGCGATAGCGGCCGGGAAATCCTGTGAGTCGCCAGCCTGGCCACTGTGGCAAACCTATGCAACGCGCTTCGTCCAGGCCGACGGCCGGGTTCTTGAATCGAGCCAGGAAAACAATCACAGCACCTCTGAAGGGCAGTCATACGGCATGCTCTTCGCACTGATCGGCAACGATCAGCCAAGCTTTGACAAACTCTGGCGCTGGACCTCAGCCAACCTCGCAGGCTCCGCCACCGCCACACGCCTGCCGGGCTGGTTATGGGGGCAAGGCACGGACGGTCAGTGGCGCCTGCAAGACGCCAATTCGGCCGCCGACGCCGACCTGTGGATCGCCTACGCCTTGCTCGAAGCCGCACGCCTGTGGCATCGGCCGGACTATCACCAGGACGCCCTGCACCTGATGGCGACGATTGAAGCGCAATTGGTCGTCAAACTCCCCGGGCTGGGCCTGATGGTGTTGCCTGGACCACAGGGCTTCGTCCAGCCGGACGCTCTCTGGCGCCTGAACCCCAGCTACCTGCCACTGCCACTGTTACGACGGCTGGCCAAGGAAGCACCCTCCGGGCCCTGGCAAGCGATTGCCAACAACACCGCGACGATGATTGCCCAATCAAGCCGCCACGGTTTCGTCGCTGACTGGGTTGGTTATCAAGGCACTTCAGCGCAATCGGGTGCCTTCACAAGCGACCCGATCCACGGCGACACGGGCAGCTACGATGCCATTCGCGTGTACCTCTGGCTGGGCATGAGTGATACCTCCGAACTGCTGGCAGCGAGACTGCTCAAACGGCTGGACGGCATGGCCCGCAGCACTGTCGCAACGGGTTCTCCCCCAGAAACAGTCCAGGTTCTCCACGGCACTGTTCAGGGTCAGAGCCCGTTCGGATTCTGGGCTGCACTGATTCCCTACCTTGAGGCCAAGGGCCAACCCGGGTTGGCCGATCAGCAACGACTCCGGGTGGAGCTCGCCTTGCACGAGGCACTGGCCAGGCCTGATGGCGAAGCCGGTCCGCCGCGTTACTACAACTTCATGCTCAGCCTGTTCGCCCTCGGATGGGCAGATAAACATTACCGATTCCGGGAAGACGGAACGCTGAAACTCTCCTGGGAGACCGCATGCACGCGCACCACCGCACGCTAGCCATCGCCGTCATGAGCGCATGGACGGCTGCTGCACACGCTCAAAGTCCGACACCACAGGCATTACTCGTCGAGCAAGGGCAGTACTGGCAGTTGCACAACAACCCTCAACGCGCTGCGGAAGTCTGGCTCAAAGTCCTGCTGTTGGACCCGGCCCAGGTTGACGCACTGTATGGCCTGGGCTTGATTGGCGTGCAACAGGGCAAGCCACAACAGGCGCAGCAATACCTCGCCCGCTTGCAGGCCATCCAGCCACCGCCTCGGCAGGCACTGCAATTGGCGCAGGACATCAGCGTGGCCCAACCGCAGAACCAGCAGCGTCTGGACGAGGCTCGGCGCCTCGTCGATGCCGGTGAGCGTGACAAGGCGACTGCAGTGTTTCGCTCGCTGTTCGATGGCCGTCCACCTCAAGGTACGATCGGCCGCGAGTATTACAACAACCTTGCCTTCAATCAGGCTGACTGGGCTGAGGCACGCAGCGGATTTGAGCGCCTGCAACGTGAGATGCCCCACGACTCGATCGTCGCGCTGTTTTACGCCAAGCATCTGGTGCGCCGTGAAGACAGCCGTGCCGAGGGTATTCGCGCCCTGGCCGCGCTGACCCAGCGTGCCGACATTGCCGGTGATGCCGACGAAAGCTGGCGCCTGGCGCTGACCTGGATCGGTCCGCCCAATCCGGCACAAGTGCCGTTGTTCGAGGCGTACCTCAAGACGCATCCGGATGACGTGGAAATCCGGGCGCAGATGAACAAGGGCAAGCAACAGGTGGCAACGACGGCCAGCAAGGAATGGCAACCGCCTGCCGAAGTCGCGCGCGGCCTGAAGGCGCTCAAAGAAGGCGATCAGGCCACCGCCGAACAGGCTTTTCAAGCACGCTTGAAAAGCCGGCCCGACGATGCTGACGCGCTGGGCGGCCTTGGGGTTATTCGCCAGCAGCAACACCGACTGGCCGAAGCGGAAAAGCTCTTGAGTCAGGCCACACGACAAAACGACGGCAGCCGCTGGCAAGTTGCGCTGAACGAAGTGCGCTACTGGTCAGCATTGCAGCAGGCCCGCGACGCCCAGGCCAAAGGCCAGACAGCCCAGGCGCAGGTCTTGGTCAACCAGGCGCTGCGGCTGAACCCAAACGGGGTGGATGCTCGCCTTGCCTTGGCGGATATTCAGGCCAGCGCTGGCCAGTTCGATGACGCTCAGCGCAACTATCGGCAGATTTTGAACCAGCGCCGCGACGACCCTCAAGCACAGGAAGGGCTGGTCAATGTGCTGCTCAAGAGCGGCAAGAACGATGAAGCCCTGCAACTGATCAACAGCCTGCCCGCCACCGGACAGGCAAAGATCGGCCAGTCCGCACGCCTGCAAGCCTTGCGCGCGACGCAACTGGCCGCCCTCGCCGAACAACGCAACGACCTGCCCGCTGCGCGCAACGCCTTGCAAGACGCACTGCGCGTTGAGCCGGACAACATCTGGACACGTTTCGCCCTGGCCCGCCTGAACCTGGCGATGGGCGAACCGCAAAAGGCTCGGGACCTGATCAACGCCATGCTCCAGGCCCGCCCCGACAATGCCGATGCGCTTTACGTCAGCGCCTTGCTGTCGGTGCAGATGGGTGAGTGGAAAGCCGCCCAGACAACATTGGGACGCTTGCGCCCCGACCAGCGCACCCCGGACATGGACGCGCTGGCCGCTGATGTCAGCCTCAACCTGCAACTGCGCCAGGCGATCGAGTTGGGCAAGCGCGGACAGCGCCAGGAAGCCCTGACCTTGCTCGATCGTATTCAGCCGACGGCCAACAACAGTCCAGATCGCACGGCGAACCTGGCCTCGGCCTATGTCGACATCGGCGAACCAACCCGTGCGCTGGCCCTCATGCGCGGTCAGTTGCAAAACACCACGGCGCCCTCGGCAGACTTCATCCTGCAATACGCCGCGATCCTGCTTAAAACCGGAGAAGACGCACAGGTCAACGAGATTCTGCGCGACCTTCAGAACAGGCCCTTGAACGCGCCGGCTCGCAAGCGTTTCGACGACCTGCTCTATCGCTATCGCATCCGCCAGGCTGACCAGTTGCGTGAACGAGGCAATCTGGCCAGCGCTTATGACACGCTAGCGCCCGCCCTGGCACAACGTCCCGGTGACAGCGCTGCCGTCGCGGCCCTGGCGCGGATGTACTCGGCCAACGGCGACACGGCAAAAGCCCTCGAACTCTACAAACCGCTGTTACAACGTCAGCCAAACGACCCACAACTGCTGTTGGGTGCCGCCGACGCGGCGGTGTTGGCACAGGACACGGCCTTTGCCGAACAGGCACTGCAACAGCTGCTCAAGACTGAATCCGGCAACCCTCAAACGCTGACAGAGGCCGCCCGCCGCTACCAGAACATGGGCCAGACCGGCACGGCGACCGATCTGCTGCGCAAAGCGGTGGCCATTGAACAGAGCGAGAAACGCAGAAACCAGAGCGGCCAACTGGCCGGTTCGACGGTGGCGCCCAACCCTTTTGCCGGAGTGTCGGGTCCACGTAGCGAGGTCAGTCGCGACACCTTGCTGGCAGCGATCCCGCCACCGGTTCAGGAGATGCCGGGCAGCGTGAGGTCTGACACCCCTTTTGGCATCGATGCCCCGTCAAGGTCGCAACAGGCGAGCAATCGATTCGAGTCGCAGTTGCCGCGCGCAGCACTGGTGAGCGAGGACATCAGCCCCGCGCAACTGGCGCTGAATAAAATCCTTCAGGAGCGCAGCGCCTACGTCACCCAGGGCGTGAGCATTCGCAGCAACAACAGTGAGTCGGGGTTGAGCAAACTGACCGATGTTGAAACACCGTTTGAAATCAATATCCCGCTGGATGAAAGCCGCGTCGCCCTGCGCGTGACGCCCGTCTCGCTGAACGCTGGCAGTGTCAGCGGCGATGCACTGTCGCGCTTTGGTAGCGGTGCGCAGAGCGACGGTGTCGGCTCGCAAAAAGCCGAGGGTGTCGGCCTTTCCGTCGCTATTCAACGGCCTGCGGATGGGTTCAAAGCTGATCTGGGCACCACCCCGCTCGGTTTCAAATACACCACCGCCACTGGCGGCATCAGCATTGATCGCCCCGTGAGCGACTCCTCTAATGTCCGTTACGGCGTGAGCGTTTCCCGGCGTCCGGTGACTGACAGCGTCACCTCGTTTGCCGGCACCACGGACAAACGCAGCGGGCAGTCCTGGGGCGGCGTGACCGCCAATGGCGGGCGTGGCCAGTTGAGCTTTGACGACAACGAAGTCGGCGCCTATGGCTACGCCTCCTGGCACCAGCTATTGGGCAACCATGTCGAGTCCAACAGCCGCAGTGAGCTGGGCAGCGGTGTCTACTGGTACCTGCAAAATGCAACGGACAGCAAGCTGACCGTCGGCCTGAGCATGACCGGCATCAGCTACGCCAACAATCAGGACTATTTCACCTATGGCCACGGTGGCTATTTCAGCCCGCAGACGTTCTTCGCCCTGGGCGTGCCAGTGACCTGGGCACAACGCACCGGGCGCTTGACGTATCAAGTCAAAGGCTCGGTCGGCGTGCAGCATTTCGAGCAGGACAGCGCCGACTATTTCCCCAACGACAAAGCCCTGCAAGCGGCCTCGGGGCTGCGCTACGAAGGGCAAAACAAAACCGGGATCGGCTACAGCGTCGCTGCGGCGGCTGAATACAAGGTCGCTTCGAACTTCCTGCTGGGCGCCAATCTGGGCCTGGACAACGCCCACGACTACCAACAACTCAGCGGTGCCCTGTCTTTGCGCTACCAGTTCGAAGACATCAGCGGCCCCATGAGCCTGCCGGTCAGCCCGTACACCTCGCCTTATTCCAACTGATCATTCTGGAGCTTTCGATGCCCACTTCTGCCCTTGCCGGCCTGACTCTCCTTGTTCTTGGGGAGAGCCATATGAGCCTCGCGGACCATTTACTGGAGCCGCTGCACGACAACCTGACTCGCCAAGGCGCCCTGGTTCATTCCATCGGTGCCTGCGGTGCCAGCGCCAGCGATTGGCTGATCAGCAAAAAGGTCGACTGCGGCGCTGAGCGCAAAGGCAACGACAAGATCGTGATCAAAGGACGCGAGGCAACCACCACACCGATCCAGGACCTGATCGCCGCCGACAAACCCGACCTGGTGGTACTGGTCATCGGCGACACCATGGCGTCCTATGACAAGCCGGTGTTTCCGAAGGCCTGGGCATGGCAAAGCGTCACCGGCCTGGCCAAGGCCATTGCAGCCACCGGGACCCGTTGCGCCTGGGTGGGACCGGCCTGGGGCAAAGCCGGTGGCATGTACCAAAAGAATGATGCCCGCACCCAGTTGATGTCGCAGTTTTTGGCCGCGAACGTGGCGCCTTGCACCTACATTGATTCGCTGACGCTCTCCAAACCCGGGCAGTGGATCACCACCGATGGGCAACACTTCACCGTCGCCGGTTATCAAGCATGGGGTACTGCGATTGGCGGTGCGTTGGCCAAACTGCCCGCTAACACCGTCAGCAGCACAGGAGCCGGTAAATGAGCCGATCCGCATGTGGCTGGGCGCTGTTCGCGCCCTTGATGCTGAGCCTGCACGCCCAGGCCGCCGACATTGCCCTGTACCCGACGGGCCCGGATCAGGACTCGGCCTTCCTGCGCTTTATCAACGCTGCCGACCGCCCCTTGCAGCTGCTGGCCGAAGGCTCTCGAGCCAGCCTCAGACTCGAAGGTTCGAATGCCGTGTCCGACTACCTGCCCGTGCCCGCCAACCAACCGATCAAGGGCACCCTGGAACGCAACGGCAAAAGCCAGCCGCTGGACATCCAGGTGGCAGCAGGCGAATTCGCCAGCGTGATCGCTTTGCCAGACAGCGCCCAAGGTATCCGCCAAGTCGTCATCCGTGAGCAACCCGACGACTTCAATAGCCTGAGAGCCTCGCTGGCGTTTATCAGCGCCGACCCGGCGTGCGCCCAGGCTGGTTTGCGCGCGGCGGGGAAGAACGCCGACCTGTTCAAAGAGGTGGCCGACGGCAGCGTGCAACGTCGTGCGATCAACCCGGTCAGCCTGTCGGTTCAATTGGTCTGCGCCCAAACCAACGTCGGTGCCCCGCTTGACCTGGGCCAGCTCAAGGCCGGCGAGCGCTACAGCGTTGTGCTGCTACCTGGCGCAAAGGGTCCGCACCTGTTGCTCGCGACTGACGTCCTGGCCCACTGATCGGATCGCGCCACCACCATGGTTTTTGCCTCTCTCGAGTTTCTGACGTTGTTCCTGCCGCTGTTCTTGTCCACTTATGCAGTGTGCCCAGCCGCCTGGCGCAACGTCACGCTACTGATCGGCAGCTGGCTGTTCTATGGCTGGTTGAGCCCCCGGTTCCTCGCCGTGCATGTGGTGCTGACGATCACGGCGTGGGCCGGCGGTTTGCTGATTGACGCCTCGCGGGGAAAAGGCAAGGGCCGCGTGCGGCTACTGGTGATGCTGATCGTGCTCAACACGGCGGTGCTGTGCTGGTACAAATACGCCAACATCGTTGCCGGCACGTTGATCGATGCCGTCACCTGGTATGGCGCCATGCCGCTGGACTGGCAGCGGGTCATCATGCCGGCCGGTCTATCGTTTATCGTATTGCAGGCGATTTCCTATCTGGTGGATGTACACCGCCGCACCGTGCCGGTCGAACGCAGCTTTATTGATTACGCCACCTATATTTCGATGTTCGGCCATTCGGTCGCCGGCCCTATCATTCGCTATGACTGGGTTCGGCGTGAGCTGAATCAGCGTCACTTCAACCTGCAGAATTTCTCGCTGGGCGCACGCCGGTTCATGGTCGGGATGAGCATGAAGGTGCTGGTGGCCGACACCCTGTCGCCGGTGGTCGATGTGGCGTTCAGTTTGCCAAACCCCAGCTTCTCCGACGCCTGGGTTGGCTGCCTTGCCTACTCCCTGCAACTGTTCTTCGACTTCGCCGGCTACAGTGCCATGGCGATTGGGCTGGGACTGATGCTGGGTTTTCACTTTCCCGAGAACTTCGACCGTCCGTATCTGGCCAACAGCATCCAGGACTTCTGGCGTCGTTGGCACCTGTCGCTGTCCAGCTGGTTACGTGACTATTTGTATATTTCGCTGGGTGGCAATCGCAACGGCGCCTGGAAAACTTATCGCAACCTGTTCCTGATCATGGCCATCGCCGGCCTCTGGCACGGTGGTGATAGCTGGAATTATCTGCTGTGGGGCAGCGCCCATGGCATTGCGTTGTGTGTGAATCGTGCCTGGAACAGCTCTACCCTGCCCCCGTTACCGCCGGTGCTTTCCCATGGGCTGACACTGCTGTTCGTCTGCCTTGCCTGGACACTGTTCCGCGCCCCCGACTTTCACAGCGCGCTACGCCTGTATGCCGGGCAGTTCGGCCTGCAGGGCATCGCCCTCGGTGATGAACTGTCCGCGACCCTGCGCCCGGTACACGGCCTTGCTGGCTTGCTGGGTGTGTTCGGAATCGTCGCACCGCTGCTGCGCCCTTACTGTGAGAAACAACTGGGCGGCATTGCGTTTTACACTGCCGCCCTTTGGCCCATCGCCGGTTTAATGCTGTCGTTCGCACTGATCGCCAGTCGCGAAACCGTACCCTTCCTGTACTTCCAATTCTGATGACGAACCTAAAGCACACCCCGCCCACTCCGCCAGATGATCTGGCGACACGCAGCAGTCGGTTGGCAGGCGTGGCGCTGCTGATATTCCTGTTCGTCGGGCTGCTGTCCTCTGGCCGCCTGATCGTTTCAGGGCAGATCTCGCTGTTACCCGATAAAGTGCTGACCCCGCAGATTCTTGACGGCGATATCACTCATCGGATCGCCAAGGAACTGTCGAACGCTCAACTCCCCACGACCTTCGCCGAGCTGGAGCGCGGTGCCAGTTGGCTGCTCCTCGGGGACACCGGGCCGAGGGTTCGCTCGGGTTGTCCTGACTGGTTGTTTTTGGCCGATGAGCTCAAGGTCAATGATCAAGCGCAGCGCAATGCCGATGCCAAAGTCCAGGCAGTGATTGATCTGAAGCAGCAGCTCTCCCAACGTGACATCAGCCTGCTGGTGGTCATCGTTCCAGACAAGAGCCGCATCGCTTCTGAGCAGCGTTGCGCACTGCACCGTCCAGCCGTTCTCGAAGGGCGCATACAGACCTGGGCCTCGAAATTAGATGTGGGTGGCGTGCCGAATCTGGACCTCACCGGTGCGCTGATGCCACTGGGGGCCAGTGCCTGGTTGCGCACCGATACGCACTGGAGCGAATCCGGCGCGAAGGCGGCGGCCGATGCCATCACCCAGCGCCTGAAGACCCTGGGCATCAGCGCAACGCCACGCAGGTCGTTCAACGAAAGTCATGCCCCGCTCGCGGTGCGACCCGGCGATCTGGTCCATCTGGCGGGCATCGACTGGCTGCCGCTCAAATGGCAACCCGCACCCGAAATGGTCGCCCAAACCAGCACCCACGAACGTCCCGTTGCGTCAGCCGACAGCCATGATACTGAGGCAGACCTCTTTGGCGATGCCGATCTCCCCAACACCGCGCTCATCGGCACCTCATTCTCGCGCAACTCCAACTTCGCAGGGTTTCTGCAGCAGGCACTGGGCGCCCCCGTGGGTAACTTCGCCAAAGACGGCGGAGCGTTCTCTGGCTCGGCAAACAGCTACCTCAATAACCCGGCCTACAAAGAAACGCCGCCCAGGCAAATCATTTGGGAGATCCCGGAGCGGGACTTGCAGTCGGCTTACATCGACCCCATTGCCTCTGATTTTAAAGTCACCAGCGAGTAGTTGACGCTTTCTGGTACGTGACGAGCAATGGTCAAAGCCATCAGCCTGCATGATCGTTCGGGCCAAAAAATCGTCTCGCTGGCGAGATAACTGCGCAAGCAATACAGTGAGTAACGGTCACACATCCACGGAGAACTTATGACGAACATCCTGGACAAAGGAACAACGTCAATCTCACTGGTGCATGAAGCTCTATATAGCGCTAAGCAACGAGGCATGGATCTGGCCCTTGCGCTAGCAAATGCGGACATTGACCCTCAATTGCTTGATGCCCCAAGAGCTAGAATTTCAGCTGTTTCTTTTGCTCGTCTGTGGGTGGAACTGGCAGACCTGCTGGATGACGAGTTTTTTGGCATTGATAGTCATCCAATGCGTCGAGGCAGCTTCAAACTGATGTGTCACGCGCTACTCGATTGCTCAACCTTGGGACAGGCTTTACCTCGGATGCTCTCGTTCTTGCGGTTGGTACTCGATGACATTCATGGCGAGCTATACGTCAAGGAAGACCAAGCGTTTATCGTCCTGCAGGATCAGGGGATATTGCGACGACTGTTTGCTTACGGCACCTGGTTTATCTTGGTACATGGCCTGTCATGCTGGCTTGTAAACCAACGGATTCCATTGCAGAAGCTCAGTTTCAGTGCTCCAAAGCCCGACGATGAAAGCGACTACCGAATGCGTTTTTGCGAGAACATTCAATACGATGCGTCAACGACCGCTGTGAGCTTTGACAAAAAATTCCTGGACATGAAAATTGCGCAGTCGACCGCAACCCTTCGCGGGTTTCTAAAAGAATCTCCTGCCAGTCTTTTGGTGAAGTATCGCAACGACGACAGTATCAGTGCACAGATAAGACGACACTTGCGAGGGCTGAGCCCAGACCAATGGCCCGAACGGGACGACCTGGCACTTGTGCTGCGCATGTCCAACTCGACACTTCAGCGCCGGCTGCAGTCAGAGGGCACCCATTATCAGAATCTCAAGGACGATCTGCGTCGCGACATGGCCATTGATCTGCTTTCGCGTGGAGATATGACGGTTACGGAAGTCGCGGCAGAAACCGGCTTCCAGGAAACCAGCGCCTTTCATCGAGCGTTCAAGAAATGGACAGGCGTCAATCCAGGTGCTTATCGACGCCATCATTTAGATGAGTGAAGTCCACCAAGTGGCAAACTCGCTCTACTCCCACGCGTATTAGCCGCTAGCCAGGAGCTCGTCCCTGGCATTCGCTATTACCACCCTGTCCTCACACTGCAGCGGGTTCACTCGGCGCTTTTGCGGCATGCCCAAACAGCTCACATAAGTTGGTGCGGCCAGGCATGGGCGGCGCCAAATCGGCTACCTAGAATGACCGCAAATGGCTTCCCTACGAACGCCAGTCGCTAGAGGTCAACCATTCCAGAATCGAGGTTTCGGCGGTCAGTGAATACCCCAATGGCTAACCGCTTGGGGGAACGCAACCCTGATGAACCTAAACAAGTGCACTTCACCAACAAAAATAAAATTGAAGGAGACACGATATGCAATCAGTGAACGTCTACACGCTCGCGGGCGAATCAAAACTCAACGGATTTCATCGCCTGATTCTTTTCTGGTGCGTGCTAATTCTGATCATCGATGGTTATGACCTCGCCGTAGTCGGCGCTGCACTGCCCGCCATCATGCAGGACATGGGAATTGACGCTACGAGCGCTGGTGTCATGGCCGGGTCCGCCCTGCTCGGGACAATGCTGGGCGCTATCTTTCTGGGCACCTTAGCCGATCGTATCGGGCGTCCTAAAATGATCGCCATCTGCGTAGCGTTGTTCAGCCTGTTCACAGCGGCTGCGGGGCTTACCAGCGACCCGATCAGCTTCAGCATCGCCCGCTTCATCGCCGGGCTGGGGATCGGTGGCGTCCTTCCGATCGTCACCGCACAGATGGGCGAGTTCTCGCCAGCGAAACTTCGTACCCGGCTGGTGACCTTAGTGTTTGCGGGTTACTCCGTGGGCGGCATTCTGGTCGCGCTCACGGGCAAACAACTGATCGAAAGTCATGGTTGGCAGTCCGTCTTTTACGTCGCAGGCCTACCCGTCCTGTTAATCCCGCTGATTCTGAAGACCTTGCCAGAGTCCATGGCGTACTTGCTCAAACAAGGCCGCCAAACGGAACTGCGCTCCATCGTCAAAAGAATCAATCCCGTTTATCCGCTGAGTAGTGACGCTGTACTCGCGGGCAATCCTGCCGAGACAAAAGCTTCGCTCGACAGTCCGATCAAAGGGCTATTCAGCGAGGGTCGCGGGTTCAGCACGGTCATGATCTGGGCTGCATTCATGACGGGTCTGTTCATGGTCTACGCGCTCAATTCCTGGTTGACCAAATTGATGGCAATGTCAGGTCATAGTCTTGGCTCGGCTCTGAACTTCGTCATCGTGTTCAACGTGGGAGCGATTGTCGGTGCGATTGGAGGCGGATGGCTCAGCGATAAGTTCAACATCAAGTATGTGCTGATTACATTTTACCTCGTGGGAGCAGTGGCGCTCACCGTGATGGGCTTTACACGTTCAACCGAACTGTTGTTCGTGGTCGTATTCATTGTTGGCGCCTCAACACTCGGAACTCAACTGATTGCCTACGCCTACGCAGGGGATTTCTATCCCACTCCAATCCGTTCGACAGGCGTGGGCTTCGCGTCTGGAGTTGGCCGAATTGGCGCAATTATCGCGCCGGTACTAATCGGCTGGCTCGTTTCATTGGCCTTGCCACTTGAACAAAACTTCATGGTGATCGCCCTCGCAGGCCTCATAGGCGCCTTGGCGGTCACGTTCGTAAACCAGGCACATGCGGACTCCACCCAGGTCAGCAAAGCGCCAGCCTTATCACGCTGACAGACTGCTAGCCGTCTTCATGTTCCTGACCATCTGGCTTGAACACGTTAAAGGATATGTACCTTGAATCGCTTGTCACTACCGCCACTGTCAGCGCAAGAGCTTAAGCGCACGGTCGACTGGGCAATCGCCTCACGCCGCAGCGTCAGAGCCTTTCTCCCGACAGCTGTGCCCCATGAAGAAATTGAAGCGATTCTAGACATCGCTCGCTTCAGTGCCTCGGGTGTGAACATGCAGCCATGGCGCGTTCACGTCGTAACCGGTGACGCCAAAGATCGGCTGTCGACGGCAATCGCCGCTATCGACAACGATCCGCAGCTCAGTAGCGACCTGCAAGATCCTTACGAATACTACCCACGCGAGTGGGTCACGCCCTATGTTGATCGCAGGCGTAAGGTGGGTTGGGATCTCTATGGACTGCTGGGGATTGCCAAAGGTGAAAAGCAACGCATGCACCAACAGCACGGGCGTAACTACCGATTCTTCGATGCCCCGGTTGGCCTGCTGTTTACGTTGGACAACGTGCTTGAGCAAGGCAGCCTCCTGGATTACGGCATGTTCCTGCAAAGCGTCATGCTGGCTGCACGTGGCCGAGGCTTGCACACGTGTCCGCAGGCCGCATTTCTCAAATACCACAATGTCATTTCAGACGTTCTGAACATCCCGGCCGAGCAGATGCTGGTATGTGGCATGAGCCTTGGTTACGCCGATCCCGTGGCTATTGAGAACACGCTGGTAACGGCGCGGGAGCCAGTCAGTGCTTTCGCAGTTTTTCACCATAATAATAAGGAGACCTGCCCATGATTAGTGGCGCATACGCAAGTGGACTCGATCAAAGCCCGGCCAACCATGTCCCGCTCACCCCACTTGGATTCCTGGACCGAGCCGCACTGGTACATCCTGAGCGGGTGGCCATTATCCACGGAGAATTGCAACGCACCTGGGCACACACACGCGAGCGTTGTTACCGACTTGCATCATCGCTGGTAGGCCGAGGCATCCAGCTCGGCGATACCGTGTCCATCCTCTCACCCAACACGCCAGCGATGGTCGAAGCGCATTTCGGGATTCCGTTATCCGGTGCCACCCTCAATACAATTAACCATCGCCTGGATGCCGATGGCATTGCATTTATTTTGCGTCACAGTGAATGCAAATTGCTGCTGGTCGATTGCGAATACATGGCCGTTGCGTCTGCGGCACTGGAGCAGCTCGAACTTCGTCCGGCACTCATCATGATTCGCGATCATCTAGCCACGGTATGTGTCGATGCAGATGCCCCAGATTATGAAGCACTACTCGCCGAAGGTGACCCGAATTTCAAAGGCGTATGGCCCACCACTGAGTGGCTGCCTATTGCCCTCAACTACACCTCGGGCACTACGGGAGACCCAAAAGGTGTGGTGGTCAGTCACCGAGGCACTTACCTGATGAGCCTGCTGCAAATGACCAATTGGTCGCTTCCACAGGCACCTCGGTACCTATGGACGCTGCCAATGTTTCACGCTAACGGATGGTGCTTCACCTGGGCAATTGCGGCGGCAGCAGGGACACATATTTGCTTGCGTAAGGTATCTGCAGAAAACGTCTTCGATGCCATTTCCAGGCACAAGGCTGACCATTTTTGTGCCGCACCAACCGTGATGGCCATGATTGCCAATGCGCCGAAACCACCCGCGCTTTCGCACTCGGTTCGCGTACTGACAGCTGGGTCTCCACCACCTGCGACAGTGCTGGACGCAGTGGTATCCATGGGTTTCCAGGTTGACCACGTGTACGGCATCACTGAAGTGGCAGGTACGCCTATCAGCTGCGTTTGGCAGGACGGCTGGGATGAACTCAGCCCACCAGAAAAAGCCAGAATGCGTGTTCGACAAGGTTCGCGTGCTGCGGCGTTCGAAGGTTTGATGGTTGCCGACTCGGAAACACTGGAGCCCGTACCCCATGATGGCCAGACCACAGGTGAACTGCTGCTGCGTGGCAATACCGTGATGATGGGCTACCTGAAAAACGAGGCAGCGACGCAGAAGGCATTCGAAGGCGGTTGGTTCCATACCGGCGATGTAGCGGTGGTTCATCCCAACGGCTACATGCAGATCACCGACCGCTGCAAGGACGTGATCATCTCCGGTGGCGAAAACATATCCTCCGTAGAAATTGAGGACATCCTCCATGGTCATACGTCAGTACTTCATGCAGCCGTGGTGGCACAGCCGGATGACAAATGGGGCGAAGTGCCCTGCGCATTCATCGAGCTGAAAAGCGAATCTCAGCAGCCTACGGAGGCTGAGCTTATCGCGTACTGCCAAGCACGTTTAGCCCGCTATAAGTGCCCAAGCCGCGTGATATTCATGGAGCTTCCAAAAACGGCGACTGGAAAAATCCAGAAATTCATTCTTCGCCAACAAGCGGGTAGCCGGGAAGCCATCGTGCGACTGGCTTCAAGCGGCTACCCCCCCCTGCAGCCAAACGTTGGAACCTATCCCCCTATAATTAAAGGTTATGGTGAGGTAATAGCAGCCGATGTAAGTCTTCACGGCATTCGGCTCGGTCATAGGGGCTCCCTGGGATGAATAGCCGATTGATGAGCGCGAAAAACTGCGGTTCCTGGCAAAGATGAACTCACCGACCACATCGCGTCTGCCTAAGTACTATTGCGGGCAAAATGCTTCCGGATAAGCGAATTGCAGTTGCGTCGACTTCCCCAAGGAAACCTCGGCAACCGCAATTCAAACATCTGGACGGCGAGACTGCCCCACTAGCTGCCGAACGGCGGCATCGGTATATCGCCGGGCTGCAGGCCCAACAGTGTCATGTACTCATAGACGTGCTGATAGCCGGATTGAGACTCGTAGCTTGTGCAGTCGGATTGAAGTTTCCCACAGAGCCGCAGCTCCATGTTCGCGCTGCCCATTCCCCATTGCGTATAGTTCAGGTTGTTATTCACAACCTTGTCTATGCAGGAACAAACCATGTTCCTCGTGTTTTCCTTGGGATCGTCCTCATAAAGGGTCAGGGAGTCATCGAGAGAAGTTGCACACCACGCCATCGGAACAACATCCAGCGTGTTGTAGATGCGTAGCGCATTGCCGGCCATTTGCTTATTGAAATAGCTCGCGAACAAACCATCGCCAGCCGTGGGTGCAGCAAACGTTTCACAAAATAAGTTAAAGCCCGGAAATTTGTCTTTCAGATAAAGCGCGACCACCGACATGAGCGCACCGCCGAGGCTATGACCGACCAATCGGATCGTCGCCCCACTTTGCTGCTTCCCTAGAAAATCGCACAGCGTGCCCTGAGAACCGACAGTCGATGCTGTAGTCAGTATCGCGTTCACACCCTTTGAAGTTCCCTCCGCGATGTTCGCCGGTACCTGGCAGCCCGGGATAACGCTTTTCAATGGCACCATTGGAAAAATATCAAGATCGTCCACCTGATCCTTTAAGGAGTCCTTGAGTGTCCCACTCGTCACCACGACGATGTCGTTCTCGCCGGCCAGCACCACGGTGATGTGCGCCGCGTGTTCGCCATCCATCACCAGCGCAGGGCCCCAGACCACGTCATAACCGCCGCCTACCTTGGAGGCATTCAGACGCGAAAGGATATTGTCCGTAACCTGACTCGGCGTAGGATTCTTCATGTTTTTCCAGGACTGAGAATGCAACGCCGCATTGTTGACCACGAAAGCGTGTGTAAGACTGATTTGCCTTTGCTGAAGTGAGTCTAGCGAAGTCATGACTGCTCCTTGTCTCGAAGATAAATAATTCAACGGGACCAACGAAAACTCACGGCTGCCGTCGATCCTTCTGGGCCAGCAAGACCGAGTGTAGTCGCAGTTTTGGAAGCATCAACTTGATGTGCAGCCATTTGAGCAGCAGGTCGAACGGTCCTTGATTCCGTCAATCCCGAAGCTGCTGGTAGACCGCTGACCAGGACCCGAAGCGTTTGGGCCCGAGCTTCGTGCAAGCCTCGACGAGCAATATGAATGCAGAGGAAAGCCACGAGTTTTATACAGTCCAACTCGGCTTGCCTGCTCCGCTAGCCAGTCGCCGATGCATTTTTCGCCGCAGCCTTGCAGCTCCAATTGGTGGATGCCCCGCGACGCACAAATATGGACGCCATGACACGGTGCCCACTCGCGCCATGAAGTATCTAGCGCTACATTAATTAGCGACGCTGTGTAGCCTGCGCATAAACTCCCAGGCCACACTGCACCCCAATCCTGTTTGCGCGGGTGTTGAGTGGCCTTAACATGTTCGGTCATTGAAACAGTCAGGGCGCACTCAACAATAACAACAACAGATTACGACTCGACCTCGCAAAATCCGAGGCGAGACCTCTGATTTCTTCAGGCTAAAACCTTTGTAACATTACACTTTCCATACTCCGTAATAAGGCTCAAACCAATTCGGCTAAAGATGCCGGATTGAAGCCCTTCAGATCTGCGTAATCGCCATTTTCCACCTTGGTTGCCCAATCCTTGTCACTTAGCAGAACACGCCCTACAGCGATCAGATCAAACTCTTCGCGCTCCATGCGCTCGACAAGCCGATCCAAACTCGCAGGGGTTGACCCCTTGCCGGCGAAGGCGTTAGTAACATCATTATCTAGCCCAACCGAACCGACGCTAATGGTTGTGGCTCCAGTGACTTTCTTCGCCCAACCCGCGCAGTTCAGCCCGTTCTCACCGTCAATTTCGGGAAACTCAGGTTCCCAGAAACGTCGCTGCGAGCAGTGCAGGACGTCGACACCGGCCTCGACCAATGGCAGCAGCCAGTCTTCCATCACAGCTGGTGTTTCAGCGACGCGTACGCCGTAGTCCTGTTGCTTCCACTGGCTGACGCGCATGATGATCGGGAATTCAGGGCCAACAGCATGACGAACAGCAGATACGATCTCGCTGGCAAAGCGCGAGCGTTCCTTGATTGTCGGGCCGCCGTAGCGGTCGGTGCGCAGATTGGTACCAGACCAGAAAAACTGATCGATCAGATAACCATGGGCTCCGTGGATCTCAACGGTATCGAAGCCCAGTCGTTTCGCATCCGCTGCGGCCTTGGCGAACGCTGCTACCGTGTCGGCAATGTCCTCTTCACTCATCGCCACACCACGCAGGTCACCTGGCGAATCAAGGCCCGACGGGCTTTCCACTGGCGCATCTGGCTCCCAGTCGTTGATGTAACGCGTGGCACCGGTGTGCCAGATCTGCGGTGCCATGCGCCCGCCAGCGTTGTGGACCGCATCGATCACGTTTTTCCACCCCGCCAGCGCCGCTTCGCCGTGAAAAAAAGGGATGCCGGAATCATTGCGTGATGCTGGGCGATCAATCACGGTGCCTTCCGACAAAATCAGCCCGACACCTCCCTCTGCCCGCCGCCGGTAATAGGCAGCGCTCGCTTCACCCGGGATGCCTTCGGGTGAGAACAGACGCGTCATCGGCGCCATGACAATCCGGTTTTTCAGTTCAAGCGAGCGGATGGAAAGAGGACGAAATAAAACGCTGGTATCAAGCTTTGACATTGGATGGACTCCATTTGCTTTTGGAAGTCACATAAGTATATTTTGTAGACCTAATGTCAATTAGGCACCTAGAGTCGCCTAGGTATACATGAGGAAACTTCGATGCTGGAATTAAAGCCGCAATGTTTTTCGTCAGACTGCCCAAGCCGGGCGCTGTTCGACCAAATCGCAGATAAGTGGTCGATGATGGTTCTGGCGGTGCTTGATGATGGGCCGCATCGCTTCAATGCCATCAGGCGTCGCCTAGAGGGCGTCACTCAGAAGGCACTTACACAGTCCCTGCGGCGGTTGGAACGAAATGGTCTCGTCTCGCGCCAGATCATCTCGTTCTCGCCCGTGGCAGTGCAGTATGAGATCACCCCACTTGGTCTAACACTGCAGCAGCCATTTCGCGAATTGCATAAATGGACGCTCGACAAATTGCCTGAGGTTGAAGCTGCCCGGTTGAAGTTTGATGAGGCCGCGGAGGGAAGCTGACGATGCGAGTCTTTTTATTGACTCGCCGCCGCTGCCACCCTGCAACGCAGAATATTCGTCACAATAGCGATATAGGATAATTAATAAAAATCCGGTTTTCATCAAACTCATTGGTACTGAAATCCCTGCGAACACTCGAATTTCGCCATTTAAAGCTGAGATTTTTCAGCGCGCCGGACTGCACGACGTAGGCCAATTCCGATTCTCGGCCCCATTCTTTGCCATCTATGATCAAACCGCTGGTGTCGACCCGATCCTGGGACAACGCGCTCCACAACTTGCCTCTGTCGTACATTTGGTAGCGGCAGAATGGGGGTTTCGCTTGTACCGGCTTCGATGCAGCAAGTGCCTGCGGCCCTACCCAGCCCTTTTGGCGCATGACATACGGATGCACAACGGCGCGCTGAGCCTGATTGAACAGGTCAACGCCGGTGATCAGGTCAACCCCATGGCCATCCCCCCCTGACGGCAAAGTGTTGTTTGCCGCCTTGCGGGTCAAGCCGTTTCAGGTGCTGGGCTACCGTATAGATCCCAAGAGCGGACATTTGACTCCGCTGTCCAAAGCGCCGCTGGCAGAAAGCATGTTTTTATAGTGTTTCAGCTTCGCGCGGAGTCAACGGGCTGTTCTGGATGTAGCGTGCAATCTCGTCCTTGCGCATGAATGCGACCCCCGGCCGGCTCTTGGCGTAACGCAGAAACTCGTCCCAGACCCTCACCATCTGCGGCGAGCCGCTGATGCGGTCATGAGCGCTGACCGACATCATGCGGCGGCGTGTGCCGGCTTCTTCGTAGAGTTGATCGAAATCCAGCTTTATCTGCTCCAGGAACTGGGTCGGCGAATAGTTGCGGCCTTCGATCAGCAGGATGTCGTTGTTGCGCAGTGTATATGGCACCACGACGAAGTCCTTGCCGTTGACCTGTTCGATGAAAGGCTCATCGCGACTCAGATCGTCGATGTGGTAGACGTAGCCCAACTCTTGTAGCAGCGACAACGTGTTCGGACCACGCCGCAGCCAGTTGCAGTTGTAACCTATCGGTCGCTGGCCTGTGACTTCTTCGACCATGCTGGCTGCCTGGATGAGGAACTGCCTCTCCTCCTCGCGGCTCATCGCATACTGGGAACTCCAGCGAGGACCGTGTCCGGCCGCTTCATGGCCGCGCGCAACGATCTCTCTTGCGATTTCGGGATGCCGCCCAGCGGCCTCGCCGATCATGTGCGAGGTCACCTTGACATGGTGGCGATCCCACAGATCGAGCATGCGTGGAATTCCCTCGCGATAACCGTAGGCGAACCAGGTATTGGCTGCTAGATCCGATGGAATGTCTGGCGGAAAATCTACCTTGGGGAAAGGACTGTCCGTACCTTTGGACGGCTGTCCACCCGCCTCAAATTGCATGGAAATGGAAATGACCAGCCGAATGCCGTCAGGCCAGAACTGACCATGGCGTGGCGTAGCCACGAGCTTTGACGTGGAGGGTACAGCTTGCGCGGCTGCGGTGGCAGGGAACACCGCACTCGCAGCAAGGACGCCCGCTGCCGCCCCGGCTCGATTGAGAAACGTCCGGCGGCTGACTTGCTCCGATGTATTCGGGCCGTCAGCAATGGGTTCATGGTCAATGTTCATTAGTGCAATCTCCTTACTTGGCAATCAAGCCGAGCTGTTGCAGCAGGGTCAGATTGTCTTCGAGATGCCAGTTCTCAGCGATGCGACCTTCGACGACGCGATAAATATCGGTCGCGATGAAGTCGATCGGCTGCCCTTTGCCCTGGACGCTCTTGAACTGGCCGGTAAAGTGGCCGGTGAAATGCAAATGAGCGATGACTCGGTCGCCAACCACCATCATCTGCTCCACTTCACACTGGATATCGGGAATAGCCGCATGCATCGTTTTCGATGCCGCGATCGGCCCGGTGATGCCTTGGGGGCGACCTGGCGGCAGTGTTGAATCCTTGAAGTCGGGTGCCAGGGCGGCGCGCGCGAGCGCTTCGTCGCCGGTGGTCCAGAACGTGCCATAGCGGCGTGCGGCCAGGATCTGCGCCTCAACCTGTGCCTTCGCAAGACTATGGTCGACGATCACAGTGCGGGGCTGGACGAGCGAATCGGTCGCGGCGAAGACGGGGGTCAGCGCGACGGTGACCAGGGAAGTGAGTAACCAACAACTTGCGCGGGTCAGGCGCGCAACAGGTAAAAGCGACATGAGGATTCTCCAATCGATAGGTAATGAGGGATACACGGTCGAACCGCAGTTTGATAAAGGCTCGGCTGCTCAGGGGATGACTGATTGCTGATTGGTGACCAGTTCGATGACGACGCCGGATGCGCCTTCGAGGTCTCCGGTGACGATCGTTGCATGGTCAAGCTTCATGACGAGACTCTGGCTGTTTGTTCATGCCGCCATTTTGCGTAGCTCTCTTCAATTTGATAATTGGCGTATTATTTGAATAACTTTCAAAAAACTTCGAAATATCATGGACTACCTAGGCGACATCAGGCTGTTTGTCGAAGCAGCAAATCTCGGTGGATTGTCGGCTGCAGGCCGCAAGCTCGGGCTATCCCCCGCTGCCGCGAGTGCGCGCCTGGTTAAGCTCGAATCTGTGTTGCATACGCGCCTGTTCGAGCGCACGACACGCCACCTGCGCTTGACGGATGAAGGGCGGACGTATTTGTCCTATTGCCAGCAGGCACTCCAGGCACTCGACGATGGCAATGCCTTTCTACAAGCTGGGAAAAGCGTTGTGGGTGGCAAGATGCGAATTTCCGCAACCTCGGATTTCGGTCGCAACGTGCTAAAGAGCTGGCTTGACCAGTTCAACACGCAATACCCTGAGGTAAGGTTCGCGCTGGTGCTGTCGGATTCGCTGTCGAATTTGTTGCAAGACGATATTGATCTTGCCATCCGATTTGGCGTGCCGCCGGACAGTTCCTTCGTTGCCCGCCCCCTGGCACCCAATCGGCGCGTGCTGTGTGCATCGCCTCGATATCTGGCAAAACACGGCGCCCCCGAACATCCACGGGATTTGGAACGTTTCGACTGCATTGTCCTTAACTCTGTCGCCGGGCCTGCAAACGACTGGCGCTTCACCCGAAATGACAAAGTCGAAAGTTATAGGGTCCCGCTTGCAAACGCTCGCGAGACGAATGATGGCGCGGTCGCTCGAGAGTGGGCGGTTCACGGTTACGGCATTGCAATGAAATCGATGTGGGATATTGGCGCAGACCTACGAGCAGGACGCTTGAAGATTCTATTGCCGCAGTGGCGGTCTGAGGACGCGCCGGTACATGCCCTATATCAACGTAACCGGTATATGGCACCTCGCGTACGCGCCCTTCTCGAATTTCTGATCGAGCGCTTTGCAGAAGAATCCAGCAACCTGGACGAATATTTGAGCTGATACATTCGAATGCAGCTGCAAGAAGCGACGAAACGGCGGCCTAGGTGACTTTCGCGCCGATGCATCAGTGCGCAATTACAAACTCGATCACCGGATAAAAGGATGGTGACGTTGTCTCTCACTCTGAGTGACTCGCCTGAAAAAGCTTCAACAATGTTCGATCGACTATGGTGCTGAACGTCACAACGTTCAGCACCATCTGACTCGCTCACTTCCTCTCGCGGTTCACCACTCCCTTCCTGTTTGAGAGGAAGTGTTGGATTGCCCTCGCTATCCGCAGTTGTTGAAGCAGATCCGGGCTGATTGTCAGCCCTGTCATTTCAGGATTTATTTCCACCAATACTCGACCTGAAACCCTACGTTGGAGCCTTGCAGGTCTGTACCAAACGCACCGGTATCAGACAACGCCGATCCCGGAGATTGCAAGCTGGCGGCGCGTTGCGCAGCCTTGTTCCAGGTTGCGTAGGTGTAATACAGACGAAATTCCGGCCTGTCCCAGAATCCCGGGCCCTTCGGTGACCAGGTAGGCGCGATGGTGTACTTAGTGAGTTTTCGGGTACCGTCTGCGGCTTCAACCTGGTCGCGCCCAACTTCTGTGATCAACTTGAACTGATCCGTGAACGCATAAATTGGCCGAACACCAATGGATAACCAGTTCTGATCATCACCATCAGGGCGCGTGTCTTTTTGATAGACCAATTCAACTTGACCACTAAAAGCATGGGTCATTTGCCAGTCGAAAAACTCCACAAGCCGCCAGCTCTTGTTGCTCTCATCCAACGTGGTATCACCGGTGTAGCCCAATGCGGTGCCCGGCCCTCGGCCGTATTGAACAGCGAACTTGTTGACTCCGCCAAGAAACGCGACCTGCTTGTGCTGGGCAACCACCGACCAGCCCTGATGAGCATTCTCGCGGCTCGGCTTGTCCAGATAACTGACGCCCAGTTGAACCTCGCCACCGGGATTTGTGTTGAATCCGCTGACGGTCACATCATGACGGGTAACAAAATCCTTTTGGAAGACGTTGTCCTTGCGTGAGAACACGTAGCTGTATTTCAGATCTCCCAATGCGACCTGGTCGAACCCAAAGCCTGTTGAGCTTTGGTTCCAGTAGAAGTAGTCGGAAATATTGATGTCGTTTCGGTTGTAGTAACGACGGCCCGCCCAGAAAGAACCGCCATTCAATGCCGGCATCTTGCTCCACTCAGCGTAGAGCTGACTCATCCGCGTATAGCCGTGCTCCCCGTCAAATTTTGGTTCATGGCCATACTCGTTATAAAACTGTGCCATGCCTTCCACGCTGACCACCGAGCCGTCGTCCAGTGAAAGCAGATCCTGGCGCAAATCCAGCTCCAGATATTGCTCACATTCGTTGCCAAGACGGTATTTGGATTGCGCGCCCGGTAGCTGAAAACACGACTGTTTCCCTCCTTGAGTCGAATCTCCAACTCCGGTTCTGAAATAACCACTGAAGTCTGTTGAATACGCGTCAACGGGTAAAAAGCCGACAGCAAAGGACGCACCCAGAACTGCGCTGAGAGTTTTAACGTTCATTCATAACACCTTTTGTTTGTTATATTTATTGGATAAGGCCGACGCGAACAACACGCTTTTAATCAAAGTACGCGGTAACTCCCACGCACCTGTTTCAGAAAGGGAAATGCCAAGTTAAATCGAATAGAAAAGGCACCGCTGAACCAATGAGAAAAATCCAGGCATTGCCGGCGCAAAGTGACCAGACGAGCTAACGACAAGGCATTAGTCCCGTCCAATCTTATGAGGCTCTACCCCCGATGACGTCCTCGGAAGAAATCTATAAGACCCTGCGTCGAGGAATCATCAGCCGGTTGCGCGTCATAGCGAGTCAGGAGGCTATGCACGCTGTTACTTAGCTCCTTGCCCAGTTCCACGCCCCATTGATCAAACGAATTGACTCCCCAAATTACGCCCTGGACAAAGACCTTGTGCTCATAAAGGGCGATCAGCGCACCAAGGCTATGTGGATTGATGATCTCAAGAGCAACTGTATTGCTTGGCCGGTTACCGGGGATCACTTTATGCGGTGCCAGTCGTTCAATCTCACTGGATGAAAGGCCTTTGGCTTTTAGCTCTGCCTCAGCTTCACTGCGGGTTTTGCCCCACATCAGCGCTTGGCTTTGAGACAAGCAATTGGCATACAGCCATTCCTGATGATCAGCCACTGGATTGTGGCTGACCACAGGCACAATGAAGTCAGCTGGAATCAGAGGCGTTCCCTGATGCAGCAACTGGTGGTAAGCGTGCTGTCCGTTACACCCCACGCCGCCCCAGATTACCGGGCCCGTGGTGCAGGACACTGACGTGCCATCATGACGAACACTTTTGCCATTTGACTCCATGTCCATCTGCTGCAGATGCTTAACGAAGTTGCGCAGGTAATGGTCATAGGGCAAGAAAGCATAGCTTTGCGCCCCCCAAAAATTGTGATACCAAACGCCGAGTACCGCTAAAAGAACAGGAAGGTTCTGTTCCAATGGTTCGTTCAGGAAATGCTGATCCATAGCGTACGCGCCGGATAGCAGTTCCTTGAAGTTAGCGATGCCAATGGCCAGCGCAATCGGCAGGCCAATTGCAGACCATAGTGAGTAACGGCCACCGACCCAGTCCCACATAGGAAAAATGTTTGCTTCACGGATACCGAAATCCAGCGCTGCCTGGCGATTACTGGTCACAGCAATGAAATGGCGATATAGCTTCTCTTCCGTCCCGCCCTTAGCCAAGTACCAGCTACGAGAAGCTTGTGCATTCTTCAAGGTTTCAAGAGTACCGAAGGTTTTGCTGGAGATGATGAACAGCGTTGTTTCTACGTTCAGTTCGGCTGTAACCTCTCGGAACTCACTGCCGTCGATATTAGCTAGATAATGGCACCGCACCCCATGCCGAGCAAAAGGCGCCAGCGCCTCAGAGACAAGCTCCGGGCCCAGAAATGAGCCACCAATACCAATGTTTACGACATCGGTGATGACCTTGTCGTTGTAACCACGCCACAGATGGTTATGGATACGACTCACAACGTCAGTCATCTGCGCCAGGGCTCCATGCACATCGCGCATCAAGTTGCGACCATCGACCATCAAAGCGTCCCCCACTGGTCGCCGCAGCGCCGTATGCAGCACTGGGCGCCCTTCGGAGCAGTTGATTTTCTCTCCACTGAACATGGCACGCGCGGCCTGTTCCACGCCTGCCTCGCGAGCAAGGTTTACAAGCAATGAACGCGTTTCATGAGTGATGAGGTTTTTAGAGTAATCCAAAAAAAGCCCGCAGCCCGCCAAGGAAAAGTCTTGAAAGCGTTTACTGTTATCTCGAAAGGCATCGCGCATACTAAAATTTTTCATGCTCTCCCGATGGTCGAGCAGATTGCGCCATGCCGGCAGTGCAGTCACATCATTCGTTTTGTTGTAGTTATTCATGCTCAGCCCTTCTTCGCCAATACGGCTTGTGCCGTCTCAATCAACTCTTTTCTTGCCATTCAAATGTGGGCGTTTTGTAATTCTGCAAACGCAGAAGCGCCATCACAGGAATAAGCCCTGCATTGTTCAGTTACGACCCATTATCGGATTTACTCCCGCGAGGGCCAGCGTTCTCCATCGCGATTCAAATAAATGTCTATCTCTATAACGAAATCATTGAAACCTGAAGAAAACAAAACCGAACGTGGGGGCACTCAAGCAGAAAACACTGCAAACATACATATCCGTGCACGACAAGTGGAAACCAGGTGCCAGTCATTTAGTTTCAAAATTATCCAGACGGCGAGACGTGGACAAACATCAAATAATTCACGTCTGCACCGCTAGATCCTCAGGACGAAACCCTGAGTACAGTCATTTTGGAGCGCCGCAAGAATCTCGCTGGATTAAAGAGGGTTTCAATCTAATAGTCTGACGTCTACCCTCAGGTTGCTTGATACGCTTCAATAAAAGCTTCACAGCCTGGGCTCCGAGCTCCTCGAGAGGTTGCGCTACAACTGTCAGTCTTGGGCTAAAAGCATCCGCCCAATCGAAATCGTCAAAGCCAACCAGCGCGATATCCTTTGGCACCTCAAGCCCCGCTTCACGAAGAGCCTGCATTGCACCAATGGTCATCAAGTTGTTTGCAGTCATTATTGCGGTGGGCGGGTGCTCTAGCGATAGCAAACGGCGCGTGGCTTCCATTGCCGGCGCAATCGCCGATTCACCACAGCAAACCAATTGATCTTCGTACTCAATTCCAGCGTCAGCTAAAGCCGCACGGTAGCCGTCAATTCGCTCATGAGAAGAAGACTGAGTCAATCGTCCGGATACCATCCCGATACGCCGATGACCCAGCTTAATCAAATGTGCAATCAACTCTTGAGAGGAGTGCTTATTCTCTACCCCCACCTGATCAAAAGACGTCGAGAGAAGTCGATCGATGAGAACCGTGGGTATCTTGTTGGCTTTTAAGTAATTAAATACTCGATTTTCTGGATCATATTCCGAAGCGAGTACAATCCCGTCAACACGTCGCTCATGCAGTGCCTTGACCGCTTTAAGTTCCTGTTCCGGATCTCTTTGCGTATTGACCAGTATCATCATCAATCCGCTTTTCGCGCATGCCGCTTCGATGGCACGTACTGTTTCACTGAAGTAATAGTTTGAAAGCGTAGCAATCGCCACGCCGATAGCACCCGAACCCGAAGAGGAGCGAGCCAGAGACCGAGCGAGTGAGTTTCGAATATAGCCTACGGACTCTACAGCCTGATTCACACTACGGACGGTGTCAGGATGTACTTTACGAGTACCGTTGAGAACATGAGATACCGTAGACATTGATACGTTCGCGGCTCTCGCGACATCGCTCATCTTTGCACCCACTGTGCATCACTCCTTTCTCACGTGATTTGATGGATAGCGCTGAACTCATGTCCAGTTGCTACCTATTGTAAAGCTCACGGCGAGAAAATGCGTCGATGGCTCTCGGAATTGATGCCGGGGCGAGCCCGCAATTTCGTGAAAGACCCAGCGAGATGCGCAGCGCATCTGAAGTCTGTGAATCGAGATGGTGGAATCCGCTATGCAGCATAGCCGGGCACTCCTTTTTATTATCGTAGCGATCATCCTGCGAACCAATTGATGGACGCAGCAGCGCTTGTTGAAAAAAGCATAGCCGAGACGAAAGCGCTTGCGCAAGCGCTTTTCTAACATCCTTTTCATGTGCTCTTTGATCGGGGCTTCCCTAGGGGATGGACGTTGAAGTGCTTTTTGGAGAATTCCTCGAACGAAAAGGAAAGCGCTTGCGCAAGCGCTTTCCTTTCGACTATGTTGCTCAAACAAGAACACCGATGGGAGGTTTCAACTGCCTCTCAAATCGGTAGATAAGGAGTTAACAGTTATGCTGAGCACTGGATCTGAAAGCCCCCCTCCTGCCCTATTGGAAATGCATTCCATCTCGAAGTCATTCAATGGGGTGCGCGTCCTGCATGACATTGACCTCAGTATTTTCCCTGGACAAATCCACGCGCTAATGGGCGAAAACGGCGCCGGAAAATCCACCCTGATGAAAATACTATCGGGGGCCTATGTCGCCGACAGTGGCACTATACGAATCGACGGATGTGATATTCGAAACTATGGCGTGAACGATGCGAAGCGCCATGGCATATCCGTCATCTATCAAGAGCTCAGCTTGTGCGCAAATATGAGCGTGGTGGAGAACATCTACCTGGGTAGAGAGATTCGTCGATGTGGAGTTATAAACCGCAAGGCAATGACCGAAGGCGCGCTCGTAGTACTAAAGCGACTTGGCGTCACATTTGATCCGCACGCACTGGTCGGCACCTTGTCGATTGCGGACCAACAACTTGTTGAAATCGCGCGTGCAATTCATGCCGATACGCGAATCCTGGTGATGGACGAGCCTACAACGCCGCTATCCACAAAAGAGACCGAAAGTCTTTTTACATTGATTCGCCAGCTACGTGATGATGGCGTCGCGATCATCTATATCAGCCATCGAATGGCCGAGATATACGCATTGTCCGATTGTGTTTCGGTGCTCCGGGACGGTCGTTACGTTGGTTCGCTGGATCGCGTCACGCTGTCAGCTGAAACCCTGGTCCGGATGATGGTTGGCCGCGATGTTTCCGGCTTCTACGCCCATGAGCGTTCTTTGTGCTCTTACGAGCAACCGATACTACGTGTTCACAATCTTACAGATGACTTCAAAATTCAGGATTGCAGTTTCGATCTGTACGCCGGCGAAATTCTCGGGATTGCAGGACTGGTGGGTTCTGGAAGAACCGAACTTGCCCGATTAATCGCAGGCGTCGATGCGTACTCAGGCGGAAAGATTGAGATGGACGGCGAAGTTGTAGTCATACGCTCTCCTCGCGATGCAGGTAACGCAGGCATCGTCTATCTGACAGAAGACCGCAAAGCACTGGGCCTTTTTCTCGACATGAGTGTCCACGACAATATCAATGTATGTGTTGTGGGAAGTGATGCTCGATTTGCGGGGTTTGTGGACCGAACGGCCGGAACTGGACGTACCGAACAAGCAATCCAGGCACTCAATATCAAAGCGTCTTCAGATATCAATGTTGGAGCACTGTCCGGAGGTAACCAGCAAAAAGTTTTGTTGGCTCGTCTGCTGGAGATGAAGCCCAGAGTATTGTTCCTCGACGAGCCTACATCGGGTGTCGACATTGGGGCTAAATCAGAAATATATAAAATCATCAATGCATTAGCAGCATCCGGCGTTTGCGTAGTGATAATTTCAAGTGAACTACCAGAGATCGTTGGAATTGCCGACCGTGTATTGGTCATGTGTGAAGGTAAACTTGTCACCGAACTCGGTGGCCACAGCGGTCTTGATATCACACCTGAAGCCATTATCGCGTCTGCCACAGGCAGCGACAGGTTGACTCTAGCCAACGGAGACTTAGTCCAATGACTTCCCCACTGCAAAGCAAAGTAGCAAGTGACCTCACCACGCCTGGTGTACGAAGCATCGCCGGAGCTTCCACCCAGGATAAAATGCGCCAACTAATGAGAGTGGCGGGCATGCTGCCCGTACTGTTACTCCTTTGTGTGGGCTTTGGCCTGTTGAGCGAGAGCTTTTTCTCAGTTCAGAATTTCTCGATCATCAGTCAGCAAGCCTCTATCAATGTGGTATTGGCGTCAGGTCTGACTTTCGTGATTTTGACAGGAGGAATCGACCTTTCGGTGGGTTCGATTCTGTCTGTTTCCGCAGTAGTGGCGCTATTGGTATCGCAAGTTCCGGGGTTTGCTCCCCTGGCCATCGCTGCGGGGCTTGGAGTCGGACTGCTACTAGGGCTCGTCAATGGTGTATTGGTCGCTTTCGGAAAGCTACCGGCATTTATCGTCACGCTAGGCGGATTGACTGCGATGCGTGGAATCGCACGCCTCATCGGCGAAGACAAAACGGTTTTCAATCCCGACCTGTCCTTTGCTTACATTGGAAACGATACGTTGTTCGGGGTGCCATGGCTGGTTGTAATCGCGGTAGTCGTGGTTACTCTTTCGTGGCTTATTCTTCGACGTACGGTGTTAGGCGTACAGATTTACGCAGTGGGCGGCAATCCTGAGGCCGCACGGTTGTCGGGAATCAAAGTCTGGAAAGTCCTGTTATTTGCTTATGCCCTATCCGGTTTGTTGGCGGGTGTGGGGGCTATCATGACTTCCGCTCGACTGATGGCTGCTAACGGACTGCAAATGGGACAGTCTTATGAACTCGACGCTATCGCCGCCGTTATTCTGGGAGGCACGCGCTTTACAGGAGGCGTCGGCACTATCGTCGGTACGCTAATTGGCGCCCTGATTATCGCTACACTTTCCAATGGCCTGATATTGCTGGGAGTTTCGGATATCTGGCAATACATTATCAAAGGTGTTGTCATCATCGGCGCGGTAGCCCTCGATCGCTTTCGGCAGTCAGGTGCACGAACCTGAATCATATATAACCCCCACACTCCAATAACAAGAGACAGTGCTCATGAAAAAAATAATATTTACCGCTGTTTGTACACTACTGGCATTTAGCAGCGCTCAAGCGCGAGAGTTGAAATCCGTCGGGATAACTGTTGGCTCGCTGGGTAATCCTTACTTTGTAGCGATGGTAGATGGCGCCAAAGCCGAGGCACTGCATATCAATCCCGCCGCAAAATTTATCTCAGTGTCGGCAGATTACGATTTGAATAAGCAGTTCACTCAAATCGATAACTTCATTTCTTCGGGCGTAGACTTGATTCTTGTCAACGCCGTCGACCCTGTAGCAATCGCGCCTGCGATTGCTAAAGCAAGGAAGGCAGGCATAGTGGTTGTGGGCGTAGATGTCATGGTGCAAGGTGCCAACGCCACGGTACAGACCGATAACGTCGAAGCCGGCAGGATTGTATGTCAGTACATCTCTGAGAAGCTGGGTGGCAAGGGTAACGTTATTATCCAGAATGGTACGCAGACCTCAGCAGTCTTGGACCGAGTCAATGGCTGTAAGAGTGTATTCGCGCAGGCACCCGATATCAAAGTACTGTCTGATAATCAGGATGCCAAAGGCTCGCGCGAAGGTGGCTACAGCGTGATGCAAGGCGACTTGACTCGCTTTGCAAAAGTCGACGCGGTGTTCGCGATCAATGACCCCCAGGCCATAGGTGCAGACCTGGCAGCAAAACAACTCAAGCGCAAAGGCATCATTATCGCATCGGTGGATGGAGCTCCCGATATAGAGACTGCGCTCAAAAGCGATACACAGATCCAGGCATCCGCCTCTCAATCCCCTTGGGGCCAGGCACAACAGGCCGTAACGATGGGTTATGACCTGTTGAATGGCAAATCTTTGGAAAGCACAACGGTACTGCTTCAACCCTCACTGGTAACACGAGCCAACGTCATGGAGTACAAAGGCTGGCAAGCTGACCACTGAGCGATTGAGTCAAATGACATAGGGGTCCCACCTCTTTAATGCGGGGAATGGCTGCTGCGAGTTGCTCGCAGCGGCCGAACGGCATGAAAACCCCTAGAGGGGCGAACCTACGGGAAACCTGAGCGACGGCTGCTGAGGAGAGATTTGGCATGTTTACCAAAACAAACACAATAGTAAGTACAGAGCTACTTAACTACGTTAAGGCCCTGTCTGGGAATCGAATTGTCGTTGCGCTAGCGGGGCCGCCTGGTGCCGGTAAGTCCACCGTCTCTCAGGCCTTGGTAGAGGCTCTTAATAGCGTTATGCCGGGGAGCGCAGTTGTCGTTCCCGGGGATGGCTTTCATTACGATGATGCGGTTCTTGGATCCTTGAACCTTTTAGATCGTAAGGGCTCACCTGATACATTCGATGTGGGTGGCTTCAGGAGTCTGCTGCTACGGCTTCGTGCGAACAACGAACCAGCGGTTGCCGTTCCGGTATTCGATCGAATCCTGGAGATATCCCGTGCTGCAGGACAATTGATTTCCTCTGACGTGAAATATCTCATCGTGGAAGGAAACTACCTTCTATTAGACCTCGCCCCATGGTCGTCCTTAAGAGACTGTTTTGACGCCACCATAATGCTGCAGGCTGACCGCAAAACCCTGGAAGCGCGCCTGCTTGATCGATGGCGATCATTGGGTTTCGATGAGGCCACTTCCTATGAAAAAGTTCATCGCAACGACCTTCCGAATGCCGACATTGTGATTTCGGCCAGCAATATCGCTGACTTCACGATCACAAATTAAGATCCCACTTCTTCTCTTTTGAGAAAGAATCACGCCGTTAACCAAGCGCTTTGCTTGGCTAGCTTTTTAACGCTAACAGGCCTACGAACGCTATTAACAACTTGTAGCGAACCTTTAAAGAGCGAATGACTATGTATCTGGTATGTGGTGAAGCGCTGTTCGATTTCTTCAGTGAAAACGACGTCAACGTTCAAGCTTCAAAAGTGAACTACAAAGCGATTGCCGGTGGTTCGCCGTTCAACGTCGCCGTCGGCTTGCGCCGTCTGGGCATCGACGTCGCGCTGTTCGCCGGGCTGTCCAGCGACTACCTCGGCCGGCGTTTACAGCAAGTGCTGCAGGAGGAAGGCGTGCGCCCAGACTACCTGCAGGACTTCGACGCACCGACCACCCTGGCGATGGTCGCCGTCGGTGCCGACGGCTCGCCGCATTACAGCTTCCGAGGCGAAGGCTGTGCCGATCGCCAGCTGTTGCCGGGGCATTTACCTGAGTTAGGCGCTGAGGTGCGTGGGTTGCATATCGGCTCGTTCTCGGTGGTGGTGCAGCCGATTGCCGACACCCTGCTGGCCCTGGTCCGCCGGGAAAGCGGCAAACGCCTGATCAGCCTAGACCCCAACGTGCGACTAAACCCGCAACCGAATATCGAACTGTGGCGCGAACGCATCAACACTCTGGTCGAGCATGCCGACCTTATCAAGGTCAGCGACGAGGACCTGAACCTGCTCTACCCCGAGCGTGATCCGCAAAGCGTGATCCATGGCTGGCTGGAACACCGCTGCCAGCTGGTATTCCTCACCCGTGGCGGCCAGGGAGCAACGGTATTCAGCCGCCGCCATGGCAGTTGGTCGGCGCCGGCCTGCGCGGTGGTGATGGCTGATACCGTGGGCGCCGGCGACACTTTCCAAGCGGCGTTGATCGCCTGGCTGACCGAACAGCAGCTGGATTCGGTGGAGGGTTTGCAGCGCTTGAGTCGCGAACAGATCGACGCGATGCTCACCTTCGCCGTCAGCGCCGCCGCCCTGACCTGCGGCAAGACCGGGCCGGACTTGCCTTATCGGCATCAGTTGGATTGATATCTGGTCAGAATCTGTATCGCGGGCATTGCAGTTTTCGCGAGCAAGTGGGGTCCCCCACCCCCACTTGACTTGGGCTGTGGCGAAGGCTGGCTATCGGGCGCTGGCTGAACGGACTATCCGCCCTGAGCAACCAAAGCACGCGCCTCATCACGGCGACAGTGCTTGTCCGAATTCAAGACTCTCATTCGAGACTCAATTCAGGACTTAAAAGCACTGGATGGCGCTGGATTTCAGTAAGCGTCCGGCCAATACACCTTCCAGATTCCAGCACTAAGGTGATGGCGGTGCGCTGTATTTCTGGTCGAATTTGGACACCGACACCTTTTGTTCTGAGACATATCGACTGGGCACTTCACCCAGTACACGCTTGAATACCGTTGCGAATGCACTTGAGCTGCTATACCCCAACTCTATTGCGACCTGCGTAACAGACTGGCCGCTTCCAAGTCGAACAACTGCCGCAAGCAGACAAGCTTGTTGTCTCCATTCGATATAGCTGATGCCAGCTTGCAGTCGAAAGTGGCGGGTAAAGGTGCGGCGGCTCATTCCGGTGCGCTGCGCCATGTCGTCGATGCCGATCTCCAGCGAAGGGTGGGCCAAAAAATCGCGGCATACCCGAGCAAGACGAGGTTCAGTCGGTAATGGCGCATTGAGCGATAGCGCAGGCATCCCGGCAATCTCGTGCAGCAACAAACCCATCAGATAGCCATCGCGTCCATTTTTGTCATAGCGCGCGGGAATATCGATGGCCTTCTCCAACAGTTGCCGCAGTAGCGGCGATACATCGAAAACCTGGCAATGAGCCGGTAGCCCCAGACGCTGCACAGCCTGTTTGCGGATATAGGTGTTGAGCATCGTGACAGGGCCACGCATTTGCATAGCGTGAGGTCGCTGGGACGGTACCCATATGCCGCGCAGGGGCGGAACGACCCAGTTGCCTTCGTCGGTGAATATAGTGATGACACCGCGTGCGGCATAAGCGAATTGTCCACGCTGATGGATGTGCGACGGGAACAGCTCACCGTCTGCATAGTCGCTTACGGTCACGACAGCATCGCGCGGTATGTTTTGGTAGGGATCTAGCGCTGTTGTTTGCATGGCCTGATTTTAATGATATTTGGCCCCCGGCTGAAAGCGGGCCATTCCGATTTCTTGCATATTCCCAGAGGTACAGAGCATTTAAAACTCACTATTCAGGGAAAGACACGCGAACCATGCAGAAAAAACACTTGTTGCTTGCCGTCTTGGTGACGGCCGTTTGGGGATTGAACTTCCCCATTACAAAACTCGGTCTTACCGATATTGACCCCCTGCTGTTGACTGCGATTCGCTTCACGCTGGCCGCCTTACCCTGGGTGTTTTTCGTGAAGCGTCCGCAAGTTGCCTTCCGCTGGCTTGCGGTCTATGGATTGATTTTCGGCGTAGCGATGTGGGCCTTGATCAACCTGGGTATCGCATTGGGTGTGCCACCCGGTAGTGCCTCGCTGCTAATCCAGTTCAGCGCATTCTTCACGCTCGGCTGGGGTGTGCTGTTGTTCCGTGAAAGCCTATCAATGCCTCAATTATTCGGCATCGTGCTGGCTGCGATAGGGCTGATTGGCATCCTGCTGGGCAGTCCCGGTGAGGCCACAATGATCGGTTTCGCATTAGTGATCGTTAGCGCTGTGGCATGGAGCATTGGCAATGTCGTGATCAAAGTATCGAAGGTGCACCAGATTTTCGCCTTCGTGGTATGGGCCAGTTTATTTCCACCCATTCCGCTATTTCTGATGACTTGGCTGTTGCATGGCGCGGCTCCATTTATAGCCTTGCCTTCGCATTTGAATGCGGTTACGACATTTTCACTAGCTTTCCAGGTCTACGGCGCCACGCTCTTCTGCTACTGGGGATGGAACCTGCTATTGCGTGAGTACCCTGCATCGCGGGTGGCGCCGCTGTCGCTGCTGATTCCCGTGTTCGGCATCGTCAGCTCCATTCTCATTCTAGGCCAACGCCCCAGCGCCTCAGGCTGGGCCTCCATCGCATTGATTCTGTTTGCGCTTGCCGTTGGTTCAAGGCCAGGACGTGTCCTGCTGGTACGCCATCGTGGCCTCTGATACGCGATACTTGCGACGAAGTTGATGTGGTACGACCGGAGCCGGTGATTCAAAACCAAGTTCGTGAACTGAAACACTAACGAAACATTTCGGCCATATGATTCGCGTCACCGAAACCTAGGAGGGTTGGAGATGAATCGGCCATCAAGAAGCATGCGCAAACTACTCGACGCTGTTGCCACCAACAATGAGGCAGCGGCGCTTGATGTGATGCGTGCTACTGAGCAGCTCCAAGACGAGGTGTTGCGCCAACGATTGCTCAACCTCATTCATCGGCTCAACCAAGACGCCAATGACTTGCGAATGGCGCGGGACGATATCCAAGGCGGAGCCATCAAGCTCGCATGACCCGCGTCCATGTGCCGGCCACGGCCGGCGCGCAGTACTTCACCAACGGCGCCAACACCCGGACGTCCGGGGTCGATGTGGTCGGCAATTACCGGCAGAACCTGAACCAGTTCGGCTCGGTGAGATGGACTGCGGCACTGAACTACAACCACACGAAAATCCTCAGCGTCAACGACACACCGTCACAACTGACCGCCCTGGGCGACTTCCAGCTGCTCGGACGCCAATCGCGAGCACTGATTACCAAAACCTCCCCCAGCAGCAAGATGATCTTCTCCGCCGACTGGGCGATCAGCGACTTCGACGTCAATCTGCGGCTGACCCGTTATGGCACCTACACCGAGGTCAACAGCTCAAGCGATCCAAGCCTGGATCGCGAGTATTCGGCCAAATGGATCACCGACCTCGACGTGGCCTATGCGATCAACAAACAACTGACCGTGGCCGTCGGCGCGCAGAACCTGTTCGACAAGTACCCCGACCATATCGGCTTAAGCAACTCTTCGTTCAGAGATAACTGGGGCAGTTATTCACCCTTCGGCTTCACCGGCGGTTACTACTACACCCGCCTGCAATACGCGTTCTGACTCCTAGCGCGTAGAGCAAGAACAAAAGATCGCAGGTATTTCGAACATTCATTCTGAGCGATGCCGAGCCCGGTAAGGATGGCGCCCGAGGCTTAAGTTCCATATAGCCTGATACAAGGCTCTTATTCCATTAAATAATTACATTTTGTTTTTATAGTGCGTTTCAATCTATGAGCTGAAGTTGATACAGAAACGCCCCTTCAAATTTGTTCAGGAGCCATGATGTCCGATCCAAAACCTCTGTTGTTTGCACTCTACGAACAAGCCAGTGTGGGCTGTGGAGGTGCGCCGAGCCTCTGGACGCATCCGGCTGACGAGCGCCTGGCAATCAACTCGTTGGGCTACTGGTCGAACCTGGCGCGCATTGCCGACCAGGCCAACCTCGACATGCTGTTCTTCGGCGACGTGCTGGGTTTCTACGACGTCTTTGGTGGCAATGCCGATGCCGCGATGAAATGGGCTGTGGAAGCTCCGGCCAATGATCCGTTGATGATCATTCCCGCCCTGGCCGCGGTCACCGAAAACCTTGCGTTTGGCGTCACGGTTACCACCAGCTATGAACACCCCTTTTCCCACGCTCGGCGTTTCAGCACCCTGGACCACCTCACCAATGGCCGGGTGGGCTGGAACATCGTGACCTCTTATCTGTCCAGCGCCGCGCGTAACTTCGGCCTTGAACAGATGATCAAACACGATGACCGCTACGAACGCGCCGAAGAATTTCTCGATGTGGTGTACAAGCTGTGGGAAGGCAGTTGGGCCGACGATGCGGTGGTCGCGGACAAAGCTCATCAGCTGTATGCCCGGGGTGATCGGGTACGGCCGATTAACCACGTGGGCGAGCACTATCGAGTCGCCGGGCCGCACCTCACCTCACCGTCGCCACAGCGCACACCGCTACTGATCCAGGCCGGCTGGTCGGGTCGCGGTCGCGAGTTCGCCGCCAAGCACGCCGAGCTGATCTTCATTGCCAAATCCAACCCTCAGGAAATCCGTCAGGGCCTGGAGGACATATGGGCCAAGGCCCAGACTCTCGGTCGCCAGCGTGAGGATGTGAAGTCCCTGACTGTATTGCGCATCGTCACCGCCAAAACCGAAATTGAAGCCCAGCGCAAATATGACGCGTTGCAAAGCAACTACCATCTTCAAGCGCAACTGGTCAGTTATGCGGGCGACACCGGCATCGATATCAGTCGCTATGCCGACAGCGATGCATTGTCGACCCACACCGAAGGGCTGACGTCCTATGTCATGCACCCCGATGGCAGTGGTAAGCCGTTGACCGCCGGGGATGTGAAGCAACGTTTTGCCAAAGTCACCCGCGGCAGCGACCTGATCCTGGTGGGCACCCCACAACAGGTAGCCGACCGGATCGAAGAACACGCACGCATTAGCGGCACCAGCGGCTACATGATCAATCCGTTGATCAGCCCTGGCACACTCGAAGATTTCGTGGAGTTGATCATTCCCGAATTACAAAAGCGCGGCCTCTACAGGACCCAGCCGCAAAGCGGTACCTTCAGGTCCAGGTTAAGGGAAGATGGCAGCAGCCATTTACCCGACTCGGCTTATGGCGCTTCATTCCGCTTCGGCAAGGCGCTTTAGCCCGAAGGCGACTGCTCAAGCGTTATCAAGCAGTCGCCGAACGTTCGAGGAAAACGTCGCGGGGCATCAGCGTTTACAACGTAAGAAACAGCGCCGAGGTCCAGACTCGGGATTGATCGCGCTGCCGGGCGCAGATAAACAATGGATGCTCACGGCCCGGCTGCAAATTCAGCTGCGCCAACTCGATCTTCCCTTGCAGCTCACGGGGCCAAAAGGATTTGACCTCAGTCGGATGCCAGCCTGCCTGATCCAGGGCCTCTTGCGCCGCCACCAAGGCGAACTCGATGAAGCGATCCAATTTCTTGCGGTCCTTGGGGGCGATGAAGCGCTCCGGCAACGGCATCGTCTTCCAGCGTCGGCACCTGGCCGCCGACCGCGACGCCGGTGCCCTCGGCGAATACTTCGGGCAGGCGACGAATGCCGGAACGTCCGGCCAGCAGCCGTTTCCAGACTTCCTCTACGCCACAACCCAGGGGACCGACGACGCCGACGCCCGTGACTACGATGCGCGTTTGACCTGCTGGAGTACTCATGGAAAACCTCTTCATTTCTGTAGACGCTCACTGGAGCGGCAAGTGATCGATCGCTTATGCCAGCTTTACTGTTTCAGTTTGCACGGCCTTGACCGGACGGATCTTGAACCAGATGGAATACATCGCCGGCAGGAACCCCAGCGTCATGATGGTTCCGACAAACGTGCCGCCGATCAGGGTGTAGGCCAGCGTTCCCCAGAAAACCGAATGGGTCAGCGGGATAAACGCCAGGATCGCCGCCAGGGCCGTCAGCAGCACCGGACGCGCCCGTTGCACGGTGGCTTCGATGACAGCGTGGAACGGGTCCAGCCCCTCCGCTGCGTTCTGATGGATCTGCCCAATCAGGATCAGCGTGTTGCGCATCAGAATCCCCGACAGCGCGATCAGCCCCACCAGGGCATTGATACCGAACGGCTGATGGAAAATCAGCAGCGTCGGCACCACGCCGATCAACCCCAGCGGCGCGGTGAAGAACACCATGATCATGGCCGAGATCGAACGCACCTGGACGATGATGATCAGCAGCGTCAGGGCCACCATGATCGGCACCAGTGGCACGATGGCCTGGCCGGCTTTGCCGGATTCCTCGATGGCCCCCGCCTGCTCGATCCGATAGCCATCGGGCAACGTGTCGATGATCGGTTGCAGCTGCTTGATGACGGCTGTCGATACATCCGGCGGTTGCAGGCCTTCGGCGATGTCGCCGCGCACCGTTATGGTCGCAGTCCGGTCACGCCGGCGAAGGATCGGATCCTCCATGCGCACGTCCACCTCGCCGACCTGGGACAGGGGGATACGCTGCCCCGCCGCACCCACCAGGGTAAAACCTTCGATCCGGCCCGGATCAAGGCGGATATCGCCGGCGGCGCGTCCCACCACCTGCACCGAACGGATGTCCTCGCGAACCGCCGTGATCGGCACCCCGGCCAGCAGGAATTGCAGTTGCTGGGCAACGGCACTGGAGGTCAGCCCTACCGCCTGCAAGCGGTCCTGATCCAGATTGAAATGCAGCGTCGGCGTCAGTGAGCCCCAGTCGGTGTTGACGGTCCTCATCATCGGGCTGGCTTGCATGACGTCCTGTACGCGAGCTGCGATCTCCCGCAGTTTCGACGGGTCAGGCCCCATCACTCGGTAAGCCACCGGGAATGGTGAATACGGACCGAAGACAATCTGCGTTGCCCTGACCCGGGCCTCCGGAGCGAGTCCTTCGGCGACCGCTTCGCGCAGACGGAACTTGAGGGTTTCCCGTGCTTCCTGGTTATCTGTCAGCACAACGATCTTGGCGAACGATGGATCCGGCAGTTCCGGCGCGATTGCCAGGAAAAAGCGCGGCGCGCCCTGCCCGATGTAAGCCGTGATGATTTTGGCTTCCGCCTGTTTTTGCAGCCACGCCTCGACCTTGGCGGTGGTGGCGCTGGTCTGTTCGATGGAGGTGCCATAGGGCATCTGCACTTCAATCATCACCTCGGGGCGATCCGAGGTGGGGAAGAACTGTTTCTTCACCAGGCCCATGCCCAGGATGGCCACGACAAACAACGTGATAACCGTGCCGGCCACCAGCCATTTGCGCGCGATCACCCGCGTCAGGATCCGACGGAAGCGGTTGTAGCGCGGAGTGTCGTAGATGGCCGCATGCCCGCCTTCGACCTTCTTGATGTTCGGCAACATTTTCACCCCCAGGTAAGGGGTGAATGCCACCGCGACCACCCAAGAGGCGATCAGGGCGATGCCGACGATCCAGAACATGTTGCTGGTGTACTCGCCGGCGGTGGACTGGGCGAAGCCGTTGGGCATGAAGCCGATCGCGGTCACCAGCGTACCGGACAGCATCGGTGCGGCCGTGTGGCTCCAGGCATACGCGGAGGCCTTGATCCGGTCGTAGCCCTCCTCCATTTTCACCACCATCATTTCAATGGCGATGATGGCGTCGTCCACCAGCAGCCCGAGGGCCAGGATCAACGAACCCAGGGTGATCCGGTCAAAGTTTTTCCCGGTGGCTGCCATTACCACAAACACGATGGCCAGGGTCAACGGCACAGCCGCCGCGACCACGATCCCGACATGCCAGCCCATGCTGATAAAGCAGACGACCATCACCACCAGCAAGGCGACGAAGAACTTGATCATGAACTCGTCAACCGCCGAATTGATGTTCACCGCTTGGTCAGTCACTTTGGTCAGTGTCATGCCCAGCGGCATGCCTTCATTGATCTTGCTTGTTTCTGCATCGAGCGCCTTGCCCAGGTCAAGGCCGTTCCAGCCTTCGCGCATGATCACGCCCAGCAACAACGCCTCTTCGCCGTTGTTGCGCACCAGGAAGGTGGCCGGATCCTCATAGCCGCGCTCAACCGTCGCCACGTCCGAGAGCTTCAAGGTGCGGCCCTGGATGGCCAGCGGCGTGTCTCGGATTTTCTCCAGCTTGTCGAAGGCGCCGTCCACCCGCAGGAAGACCTGTGGTCCATTGGTTTCGATGGAACCGGCGGGTGTGAGCACGTTCTGGCTGTTCAGTGCGGCGAAAATGTCCTGAGGGGAAACGCCCAGGGTCGCCAGCCGGTCGTGGGAAAAAGAGATGAAAATGCGCTCGGCCTGCTCGCCGATGATGTTGACCTTTTTCACCCCTGCCACGTGCAACAGGCGCTGGCGCAAGACCTCGGCATCACGCACCAACAATCGCTGCGGCTCGCCCTTGGCCTTGAGGGCGAAAAGCGCGAATGTCACGTCCGAGTACTCGTCGTTGACCAATGGCCCGATCACACCCGCCGGCAACTTAGTGGCTTCGTCGTCAAGCTTCTTGCGCGCCTGATAAAACTCTTCCTGCACCTGGGAAGGCGGCGTGCGGTCCAGCAGCGAGACCATGGTGAAAGCCAGACCGGGACGGGTGTAGGTTTCCGTGCGGTCATACCATTTCAATTCTTGCAGGCGTTTCTCCAGGGGCTCGGCCACCTGGTCCTGCATCTCCTGCGCCGTCGCGCCCGGCCAGGCCGTGATGACGGTCAGTTGTTTGACCGTGAACGGCGGATCCTCCGCGCGGCCCAGCTTGAAGAAGGCCAAGGTCCCGGCGACAGCAATCAGAAAAATCAGAAACACCGTGATGGAGCGCTCGCGTACAGCGAGGGCCGAAAGATTGAGGCTCATTGGCGGCTCCCGGCGACCTTCACATCGTTTTGTGGAAGCAGCCTGACTGACTCGCCTTCACGCAGCAGATGTGCGCCCAGGCCGATGATCTGTTCGCCGACGTTGAGGCGACCTGTGACGCGCGCAGCGTCGTCGCTCAAGCCCAGGACCTGCACCGCACGCCAGGTGACTTTTGCCGGTTCGCCGTCGATGGCCCACACGCCGGTGCCATTGCCCGGGTCGTACAACGCAGCAATCGGCACCTGCACCACCTGCCCCTGGGTCGCGCCTTCGGCGATACGCAGTGTGACGGTCGAGCCCAGCGGTGCGTTGGCCAGGGCGCCTTCCAGCACATAGCGCGCTTCAAAGGTGCGGGTCACCCGGTCAGCCGAATCGGAAAGCAACCTCAGTTTCGCGGTGACGGCCCCGCTGGTGCTGCCGTACAGCGTCGCCTGCGCGCTGGACCCGACGGCTGGCCGCAGGGTCTCGGGCAGTTGCACGACGGCTTCGCGCTGCCCGGCTCGCGCCAGTCGAACCACGGGTTGCCCGGGGCTGACGACCTGCCCCGGCTCGGCCAGCGTGTCCATTACCACGCCGTCGGCGTCGGCGAGGAGCACCGCGTAGCCGGATGCATTGCGGGCCACATCAGCTTGCGCCTCGGCAGCGCTGAGTTGGGCCTTGGCGGTATCGGCTGCGGCTTTGATCTGGTCGTAGCCCGACGCCGAAATCGCCCCGGCGGCCACCAGCTCGCGATACCGCGCCTCGTCATCCGCAGTCTGCTTGGCCCGGGCGCGGGCGGCCGTGACGGCTTCTTGCTGGGCTCGCGCCTGCAATCCCAGGTCGATCGGGTCCAGGCGCATCAAAGGCTGGCCCTTTTTAACGGTCTGGCCGGCATCCACCACCCGCTCCAGCACCTTGCCGGAAACGCGAAAGCCCAGGTCGCTCTGGACCCGCGCCGCCACAACACCGGTGAAAGAGCGAGCGCTGGCGGACGCCCCCTGCACTTGCGCGACCCTCACCAAAGGGGCAAGCGTGCGCGGATCGATGGCAGTGGATGAGTCGCCACACGCCGTAAGGACGAGAGGCAACAAGCAAGCGGCCAGGGTGAAAGGTCGGAGCCGGAGCATAGGTTCCCTTTATTGAGCAGAGGACTGGGAGCCCATTCTTACGCTCGTGACCAATACTGTCAACGGTCACCAATCTAATTTTGTTTTCAGTCAGCTTGATGTCCGGATAATCTTCAGTAAACAGGAGGCCTGAGATCCATACAGTAGTATTCATCACCAATTGACAGCTTGTGACCATGCGATAGTATGGTCACCAATGTCGATCCCGAGGAAACCTTGATGTCACCCCTCCGCCCCATTGTTTTATTAGTAGGCGCCAGTTTGATGGCCGGCTGCGCGGTCGGTCCGGACTACCAGCGCCCGGACGCTGCGCTTTCGGATCGTTTCCTGGGCCAGTCTTCTATCGAGCAAAGGAGCGGCGCATCACAGGCCAGCCTCACAACCTGGTGGGAGGGTTTTGGCGACCCGGTGTTGAGCGATTTCATCGCCAAGGCCCTGGAACAGAACCTCGACCTTGTCCAGGCATCAGCGCGCGTTGCCCAGGCCCGAGCCGGCCTTGGCGCGGCCAATGCCGCCCTGCTGCCCTCGGGAAATATCAGTGGCCAGGCCGCACGCGCCTATCAATCCGTCGAGACGCCGCTGGGCCAGGTGCTCGATTCGACGCCCGGCTTTGATCGGTACGGAAACGCCTACGAGCTGGACCTAGGCGCGAGCTGGGAACTGGATGTCTTTGGTGGCCTGCGACGCGGACGCGAAGCCGCACTAGCTGAGTACCAAGCCTCCGAGGCCGGTGCCGCCGCCACGAGACTGGCCGTCGCCGCGCAGACTGCTGACATCTACATCACCCTGCGCGGCTTGCAGGCGCGGCTGGACATTGCGAACCGCCAGGTCAAGACCCAGCAGGACTTGCTGGAGAAAGTCCAGCTGCTCTACAGCAAAGGCCTCGCCGCCAGCTATCAGGTCCGCCAGACCGAGGGCGCGCTTGCTCAGGTCCAGGCAACGGTGCCAGTCCTGCAGACCGGCCTGGATGCCGCCATGAATGCATTGGATGT
This sequence comes from Pseudomonas sp. NPDC086112, assembly GCF_044746425.1. Classification (NCBI taxonomy): domain Bacteria; kingdom Pseudomonadati; phylum Pseudomonadota; class Gammaproteobacteria; order Pseudomonadales; family Pseudomonadaceae; genus Pseudomonas; species Pseudomonas sp. NPDC086112. The sequence continues at coordinate 136,844 of NZ_JBIVCD010000002.1, forward strand.
CATGCTCGGCACACCGCCGGGCACCCATCGCCAGCAACTGGCCGAGACCGGCAGCATTCCGCTGCCTCCACAAATTACCGGGATGGGGACGCCGGCTGACCTATTGCGCCGCCGGCCGGACCTCATCGTCGCCGAGCGCCGCCTCGCTTCCTCCAATGCCCGCATCGGCGAGGCCATCGCCGAGTACTACCCGAAATTTTCCCTCAGCGCGTTGCTCGGCAGTGCCACCGCCGTGTCGGCCGGGCACCTGTTCTCAGGCGGCGCCAGCCAGGCGTCGGGCGCGCTGGGTCTGCGCTGGAGGCTGTTCGACTTTGGCCGGATCAACGCCCAGATCGACCAGGCCAAGGGACAGGAAGCTGAAGCGCTGGCCGCCTATCGTCAGTCTGCGCTACGGGCCACCGAGGATGTCGAGAACGCGTTCTCCGCCCTAGTGAACCGAGAATCCCAGGCCACCACGCTCACCGCAGGCGAAGCGTCATTGAGCGAGGCGCGCCAGTCGTCCTTTATTGCCTATCAGAAAGGTACGGCCAGCCTGATCGACGTCCTCAACTCCGACGAGACGCTGCTCCAGGCATCCGATGCCCGGGCACAAGCACGGACTGAATCGGCGCGCGCAGCGGTCGCGGCATTCAAGGCCCTCGGTGGCGGCTGGCAAGCGCCGCAGCCACCACAGCCTGTAGCGAGCCGATGACCGGACATGAACACCAGCCGTTCACTTGGCCCCGTCACTGTTGTTTTCAATCTTTAAAACCGGAGTCCAGCAACATGAAAATCAACGAGAATTCCTGGGTGCTCATCACGGGCGCTTCCAGCGGCTTTGGCGAGGAGTTCGCCCGGCAATACGCAGCACAGGGAAAGTCCCTCGTTCTAGTAGCCCGCAGGCTGGACAGGCTTGAAGCGCTGTCGGCCCAGCTGCGCGAGCGCTTCGGCATTGAGGTCATCGTCGAGCAGGTAGACCTGTCTTCGATCCCGGCGATTATCGAGCTACACGAACGGCTGACCCGGCGCCGCATTGCGATTGATGTGCTCATCAACAACGCCGGCCATGGATTGCAGGGCCCTTTCCTGGATCATTCCCTTGACCAGTCCCTGGCAATGATCGATCTAGACATCGCTGGCCTGACCACCATGACTCGTCTCTTCGCCGCAGACATGCGCGCCCGGCATCGCGGGCACATCCTGCACATCGCAAGCCTGCTGTCTTACCAAGGCGTGAAGAATTTCGCGGTCTATTCAGCGGCTAAGGCCTACGTGCTTCGCTTCTCCGAGGCGCTGCATCAGGAACTCAAGGGCGATGGTGTCGTCGTGACCGCACTGTGCCCGGGCCTGTCCGACACCGGGTTTGTCCAAAGCGCCAGTCAGAAACTTACCCCAGCGCTGAAAATGGTGATGATGCAACCTCAACCGGTGGTTCGCGCCGGCATCCGCGCGCTGCAAGCCGGACGCATGAGTGTAGTACCCGGTTTCGGCAACAAGGCGCTCACGGTGTTGACCTGGGCCACGCCACGCTGGCTGCACCAACGTCTGATGGCGAATGTCATGGGTGCATGAGCGGGATATTGCAAGGGACCGGGAGCCGCACAAGCTCCCGGCACACGGCATGTCGCGTTAGAAGCGATAGCTGATTGAGGTACCGAAACCGCTGGCACTGTTGCGGTATTTGGAACTGTACGCACCACGGGTCGCAGAGGTTTCGTTGACCCGCACGCTCTCTTCCTGCAAGTAGGAATAAGCCAGGTCGATCGTTACATCCTGTACCGGCGTCCAGCCGGCACCGAAGCTGAGCACTGTGCGGTCACCAGTTGGAATCCGAGGCCCACGGTTGGTGTTGTTGGCCGGCGACTGATCGACCGACAAGCCTGCGCGCAGCACCCACTGATCATTCAGCTTATACGCCGCGCCGATTGCATGGCCCCAGGTGTCATGCCAGTTCTGTTCTTCTCTGACAGTACCCAGCGCGCCGCTCAGCAGCGCAGGCAAGCCTGAGTTCTCAATGGTCAGCTCCTTGAAGCGACTCCAGCGTGTCCAGGTGCTTCCCAGATAAAGGGTCCAGTCATCATTGAGCTGATGGGTGAGCGAGAGATCAACCGACTCCGGGAGGTCCACATCCAGCGACGCGTCATAGCTACGCCCGCTGACCCCCACTACACTGAAAATCCCGCCAGTGAGCTTGGACTTGGCGTCCAGGTGATAACTGACCTTGGAGTGATAAGTCAGCCCCAGGCGGGTCTGGTCTGTGGCCTGCACCAGGATGCCGGCATTGAAGCCGAGCGCCGTGTCATCGCCGTTGCTTTTCAGCTTCCCATCGTTGCTGCCGGGGCTCAGAGGATTGGGCACCATCCCGGAGATCTCACCGCTGATCCGGTTGATGGTCGGACCGAACCCAATCGACACCTTGTCGTTGAAGGCATAGCTGACGGTGGGCTGGAAGGTCAGCGTCGTCACTTCGCTTTTGTTGCCGTAGTAACGCCCGGCAAAGTCGCTGCCGTAATCGGTGATCAGACCAAACGGCACATAAAAGCCAACGCCGACGGCCCAGTGCTCATCCACCGGCTTGACGTAGTAACCCATCGGCACCGTGGTGGTCGGCACCATGTCACCGTCTTCCTGGCCGCCGAAAGTGCTGCGTGTCTGGCTGATATCGCTCTTGGCAAACAGCGTCGCAGCGCCGAGGCTGACCTGCTCTTTCTTCAAGCGAGACATGCCCGCCGGATTGCCGAAGACGGTGCTCGCATCTTCAGCCGAGGAAGAGCGGCCGGCGAATCCCGACCCCATCCCGCTGATGCTTTGTTCGTTCAGCGCAAAGCCGCTGGCAAACACTTGGGATGATGCAAGCGCAACGGCGAGACTCACGGGGGTCTTGAGCAAGATTCTTTTCATTATTAGGACTCGAGGAACAATTGCAGAGGTGGTGGAACAGTTTGTTTTTGTACTAGGCAAAAATCGCCACGGTCTGGCGCGCCCAAAGCACCCGCCGACCGCTTTCGTCCCAGATCTCCATATCCTGTAACGAGTAGCCCTCCAAGGCCTGTTGGCTGAAGGAACTGATGAGAAACCATTCGCCGGCCACGGCGGGCTGCGGCAGATCGATTGTCCAGGAAGCCGAGCTGATGGCGGCAGGCTCTATAAAGCACGTCATAGCGGCAGGCGGCAGACTGTCAGCGAGGGCGATCAGGGCCACCGCCGGGTCAACCCCCTGGGCATCGAGGTGACGGACCCACATCAGCAACTCGGGATTTTCCGCACCGGATACCGGCAGTGAGCCGCCCGCGGGACGCATCTCGAAGTTGAACGCGCAGGCAGGCGCAAAGCTGTTGTCCAGCTCCAGCGTGCTGTACCGCGACGGCCCCTCTACCAACGGGCATCCCCACGCCTCATGGGTAATTTTGCTGGCTCGTGGTTGAGCGAACAGCAAGGTCGTGCGCAACGCCAGTTCATCGCCCGACTTGCAGTCGACCGATACCGAAGTCACGGATCGCCCTTGGCGCAACACGCTTGTATTGAACACCTGGGGCTGCGTGACCGGACCTATGAATGACACTTGCGCCGACTTGAATGGAGGAAAGCCCAGCGGGCGCTCGCGCAGAACCGCCTCCAACGACAACGCCGCCGACAGGCCGCCAAAAATCGTCCGGCCCTGCTGCCAATTGGGCGGAGAAACAAACGGCACGCCCGGATCAAATTGCGCCAGCACCTGAGCAAAGCTCGTCATATCAACGCCCACCCTGTGCACTGAACGCGTACTCGAAGACGGAATCGGAATGGAATGGAATCGGAAAAATGTCGATGCCGACGCATGTTCATGGCAATCCCTCAAAAGCCGATGCGCCATATTTATTCATGTGACCTTTTGTGTCAATAGTCACAATTTGAGCAAATGGAAACTAGAAGGTCAGATGCAAACCAAATGCAAAAAAGTTATTTAGATTGGTGTGGCTGCATCACTGCAGCCACACTCAGGGCATAAGGCTACGCAGGATGAGGTTCGAGGTAAGCGTCGGCGCGACCTCGACGTGATCAAGGCTATGCTGGAGCAACAGAGGATTGACGAAAGGCCGAAGGGTCAGGTGTATCGCTTCTACGGTTTCATCCAGGGGAGTCTTGCGCTCAAACTCTCCACTTTCGCGCCCTTCGCGCACAACCTGCACTACAAACTGCTTGATCCGTGCGTCATACACCAGCGAGCTGGGCCAACGCTCCGAGGCGGCGAATGCAGCGATATCATAGAGCTTGCGGTCGTTGAAAAACAGGTCCAAGCCCGTAGTGATAAGGGTCTTGACCAAGCGACGAAAGCGTTCTGTCGAAGAAATCCCCTCTTCGCTGATAGCCTGCTCCACGGCTGCGACGATTTGTGCCAGGCAGCTTGAGCAAATGGCCTCACCAATCGCTTGCTTGGAATCGAAGAACTTGTAGATGTAAGCCTTGGAAAACCCGATGGCTTTGGCCAAGTCGGAAACCGTGGTTTTGCTGTAACCGTATTGGCTGAAGTGCTCATTGGCCGCCGCGACAATCTGGTCTCGAATGTCGTGATCAGCTGGGCCCCGGGCGCCGGGCGAAGAAATTGGTGGATGGTTCATTCCTGTAGCTTACGCACCCCAAAGGTGGTTGACAACTTGTGACTTATTTATAGCATAGTCACACGCCACCATGCCAGACGTAAGCATGCCCCCCCCTTACCATGGTCTTGCTGTGTGGGCATATGGATAGGGTACCACCGCTGGCCGTCACATTGAGCGTGAGGCCGTCACTGCCACAGAGCATGTAGTCAATACTAGTGATTTGGGCGTGCCGAATCGACATTTCTGAGAGCGCCATCGCGAGCTCCTGAACAGAGTCAGGGCCGGACACTCATCTCGCTACACAAACTGCTCCAGCAGCAAACCAACTCCGTACGCATCAGAATCCCGGACTTAATCCTGGACTTAAACGCACTGGATGGTGCTGGATTTCAGTGGTTCCCGCCGGAACGAAAAAAGGACCCGAAGGTCCTGATTTCAATCGCTTACAGAATTCAGTGGAACTCTGTAGCGCAATATTTGGAGCGGGAAACGAGACTCGAACTCGCGACCCCGACCTTGGCAAGGTCGTGCTCTACCAACTGAGCTATTCCCGCGTCTTGGTGAGGCGCATTCTATAGAATCCACATCCCCCGTCAACCCCTTGATTCAAAAAAAGTTTATTTCTTTTCCACGTCCGTCTTCAGATGCGGCCAGGCAGCCCGCAAGTATTGGACCATGGACCACAACGTCAGGCCAGCGGACACCAGCAACAAGGCATACCCCATCAGAACCCAGAAGCTGAAGTCCGAAGGATTGGCCAGCAGGATCACCAGCGCCAGCATCTGGGCGGCGGTTTTCCATTTGCCCAGGTTCGACACTGCTACATGGGCGCGGGCACCGAGTTCGGCCATCCACTCGCGCAGTGCCGAGACAACAATTTCGCGACCGATGATAACGGCGGCCGGCAGCGTGAGCCACAGGTTGCCATGCTCTTGCACCAGCAGAACCAGCGCAACGGCGACCATCAGCTTGTCTGCAACAGGATCGAGGAAGGCCCCGAAAGGAGTGCTTTGTTCCAGACGACGGGCAAGATACCCGTCGAGCCAGTCGGTCGCGGCGGCAAAGGCGAAGACCGAGGCAGACGCCAGATAACTCCAGTGGTAAGGCAAGTAAAACAGCAAAATGAAGATCGGGATGAGCAGGACGCGTAGAACGGTAATCAGATTAGGGATATTCATCGGCACAACTGGCTACGAGGTGAGTTGGGCATTCTACTCGCTGTGCAGATTTGCATAAATCAACTCTGCGAGCTTTTTGCTGATTCCGGGTGCTTTGGCGATCTCTTCGATGCTGGCACGAGACAGCTCCTGCAATCCACCAAAATGTTTTAACAAATCGCGCCGACGTGTCGGTCCGACACCTGCAACGCCCTCAAGTGTAGACGTGCGGCGAGTTTTGCCACGACGTGCGCGATGCCCCGTAATGGCAAAACGGTGCGCTTCGTCGCGTATCTGCTGGATCAAATGCAGCGCGGGGGAATCGCCGCGCAAGGTGAATTCATGGGCCGCGTCGTTGAGGTACAGGGTTTCGAAGCCCGCCTTGCGCGTCGCGCCCTTGGCCACACCCAAGAGAATCAGGTCTGGCACGGCCAATTCGTTAAGCACGTCACGGGCCATGGATAGCTGGCCTTTGCCACCGTCGACCAGCAGGATGTCCGGCAACTTGCCCTCGCCTTCCTTCAATTTACTGAAGCGCCGAGTCAAGGCCTGGTGCATCGCGGCATAGTCATCGCCCGGGGTAACGCCTTCAATGTTATAGCGGCGGTAGTCGGACTTGATCGGGCCTTCCGGGCCGAACACCACGCAGGACGCCACAGTGGCCTCGCCGCTGGAATGGCTGATGTCGTAGCACTCAAGACGTTGCGGTGGCTCGTCCAGTTTCAGCACTTCGGCCAAGGCATCGAAACGGGCCGCAACGTGTTGCCGGTTAGCCAAACGTGCGCCTAGCGCTTGCTCGGCATTGGTGACCGCCAATTGCTGCCAGCGCGCCCGGGTGCCGCGTACTCGATGGCTGATGGTCAATTCACGACCGCGCAACTCTTCGATGGCTGCGATCAGGGTCGGAAAATCTTCGTGAACCACGTTGACGATCAGCTCGCTCGGCAAGTCCCGTTCTGGACTGCTGATGAAGTATTGGCCAAGAAACGCTGCCATGACTTCAGAAACGTCTTCCTCAATACCCACCTGCGGAAAGAAGTTCTTGCTCCCCAACACCCGACCACCGCGCACGCTGATCAAGTGCACGCAGGCGCCACCTGGGTTGACGAACGCCGCAATCACATCGACATCGCCTGTCCCGCCTTCCATGCTCTGCTGGTCCTGGACCCGACGCAGCAATGAGATCTGGTCACGCAGCTCGGCGGCGCGCTCGAATTCGAGGTTGACCGCCGCCTCCTCCATGGCCGCAGACAACTCGTCCGCCAGAGCGTTGCTGCGCCCTTCAAGAAACATCACCGAGTGGCGTACATCTTCGGCATACACCTCGGGCTCCACCAGCCCCACACACGGCGCCTTGCAGCGTTTGATCTGGTATTGCAGACAAGGTCGAGCACGGTTCTTGTAAAAGCTGTCCTCACACTGACGAACGAAAAACGCCTTTTGCAGCAGGCTCAGGCTTTCGCGAATCGCCCCGGCGCTGGGATAAGGGCCGAAATATTTGCCCTTGGCCTTTTTCGCCCCGCGATGAATGCTCAAGCGTGGGAACTGGCCATCCGAGAGAAAGACATAAGGGTAGGATTTGTCGTCGCGCAGCAGGATGTTGTACGGCGGACGCCATTCCTTGATGAGCGTCTGCTCAAGCAGCAAGGCCTCGGTTTCGTTGGCCGTGATGGTGGTTTCGACTTGGGCAATACGGCCTACCAGCGCAGCGGTCTTGGGGGCAAGACCGGCTTTGCGAAAGTAACTCGCCAAACGCTTCTTGAGATTTTTCGCTTTGCCTACATAGAGCAGGCGCGCATCGCTGTCGAACATGCGATAGACGCCCGGCCGACCACTGACTGTCGACAGAAAAGCACTTGGATCGAAGATTTCAGTCATTTTCAGAGGCTGGCATCAACCATGCCGTGACGAACCGCCAGCAGCGTCAATTCGACATCGCTGCTGATCGAAAGCTTCTCGAAAATACGGTAACGGTAGGTATTCACTGTTTTTGGTGATAGACACAGTTTGTCGGAAATGATCTGCACCTTCTGACAGCCGACAATCATCAACGCAATCTGGATTTCCCGTTCCGACAAGGCATCGAAGGGCGAATCATTGGTTGGCTGGAACGACTTGATCGCCAGTTGCTGGGCAATCTGCGGGCTGATATAGCGTTGCCCGGCAAACACCAGGCGGATGGCCTGAACCATTTCCGGCAATCCGGCGCCCTTGGTCAGGTAACCTGCGGCACCTGCCTGTAACAGCCGGGTAGGAAACGGATCTTCTTCGCACACGGTGACCGCGACGACTTTGATGTCCGGATGACTGCGCAGTAATTTGCGCGTGGCTTCGAGACCGCCGATCCCGGGCATCTTGACGTCCATCAGCACCACATCGGGTTTCAACTCACGCGCTTTGAGCAGGGATTCCTCCCCTGACTCGGCCTGACCGACTACTTGCAGGCCATCGATGTCAGCCAGCATTCGTGTAATGCCTGTACGAACGAGATCATGGTCATCGACTACTAGCACCCTAATCAAGCAGACACCTCGCGAATTGGTCTTATTGGGTTGTCGGACACCTTAGCAAAAAGCAACTGGCAGACCTAGCGGAAAGCAGCATATAAAAAGTGTCAAATCTTCTTGCGAGGCTTGCCGCCAGTGTGTTTCAGCGATGCAGTCCATTGATATCACGCTGCATTCTCAGGAAACACTGGTCTTTGCCGACCACCTTCAGGCCTTTTCTTTCGTAAAGCTTTTTTGCCGGATTATTTTCAAAGACGGTCAGACGCAATGCCGGACGTCGCTCCTTGCATGCCATGGCGAATACCTGATCGATCGCCCAGGAACCGGCGCCCTGCCCCTGGTACGCTGCTGACACATGCAATTCGCGGATATACAAGGCTCTGGCGTCACGGCTCAGGCTGACGTAACCCATCACCGTGTCCTCCCGCACAATCAGCCAGTTTTCCCGCCCCTCCCAGGCGACATCGAAGGCCTCGTCCAGCCACAACAGCTCATGTTCAATGTAGTAGCGAAGCATATTTCGACAAGTCAGGTCACGGGCAAAGTCCAGGTCCCGCGGGGTTGCCGGACGCAATTCGAAACCCATTCAAGCCTCCGCCACAGCCACGATTTGCCCTTTCCAGCCGTCAGCATTGCGGCGAGCAACAACCATAAGGTTCCCCGTACCCGGGGCCGCCACAATCAACGTCCCGTCCGCCGCCCAGATTGCACTGCGCCCTGCCGACTCCCAGCCACCCGTTGCGCCACCATGATTGGCCATCAGAACCGCCATCGAGTGAGTGCAAGCATAGCCTTGCAATAGTGCGGTATCCGGAGCGTAACCGTTTTCTGTGATCAACACGCCCGCGGCATAAAGATCAGCACCCTGCCGTGCCGCGGCTGCCGCGTGACTGGCGTGAGAAAAATCGGAGCAGACCGCCAGCGCGACGGTGTCGGTACCGATCTTTAATGTCGAACCGCCCGTTCCCGGAGCAAACGCCACCTCCTCGCCCGGGTGCAGATGCTGCTTGCTGTAAACCCCAAGCGAACCATCGGCGCCCAATACCAGAGCTCCGATCAATACCGGCGAATCGCCCGACAGACGAATCGGCATCCCAACGACACTGGTCACACCGACTTCCCGCGCGAAATCGCGCAGCGGTTGCAGCACCCCGGCGTCTGGCGCTATGGCCAGCTCCGCCGCCAGGCCGCGTTCGTATCCGGTCAGCGACAGTTCCGGAAACACCAGCAATTGCACGCCTTGCTCTGCAGCAACCTGCATGAAGCGCCGATGCCTAGCCATATTGGCGGCAAGATCACCGGCGATGGAGATCGATTGAGCGGCGGCAATGGTCAGTGTCGTCATGGTTCGTCCTTGTGACATTGTGGTTGTTGGGCGCAGCGCAAAGTGTGTCACAACCCCCGACGTACTCAAGCGATAGACAAGCCCATGATCATCGATAGCATTTTCTGATTGAATCCGCGTACCGGCCTCTAGTAAGCTCGGCGCATTCATCGGAGACAGACCATGCTCAACGCCCTCTCACAGCTTCGTACCGCCAGCGCCCCGCGCTCGGTTGTGGCTGCCCGGGCGAATGACGTTTGTGCTTCGGTCAGCTTTTATTTTGGGTATTGGTTTAGCCACTGGCGCGCCTGATACCCACACGGCGCCCACTTTAAACGGGTCGCCACCAGAGAATTCTCAACCCCCGGTCGGCCTCCCGACCGGGGGTTTTGTTTTTTTCAGCCCTGAACATTTTTTGCGTCACACCAGACAATTTGAGGATTCACGACATGAACTACGCCACTTATTACCGTCACGACAGTTTTACCGCCTGGCGATTTACCAGCCTCCGCTCGGGACAGCCTGCCGCCTCCGATCGGTCACCCACAGGTGGCAAGCACACACACGCAGCCAATCCGGCCAATTGTCGAACACCCCAGTAGGGCCGAGCGCGCGGGAACGAACCCGCCGCCAGCCCAGGAAGCCCGAATATGAACTCGTCCGTCTCTGCTCTGCCGCTGTCCACCTTGAACCCTGCCAATGAAGCGCTGACCTTGCGTCTGCCCAGCTCATTGCAACTCAAACAGCAGTTACCCCTCAGCAACGCCCTGACCCAACAAGTCGCCGCCCACCGTCAAGCGGTTCGCGCGATCCTCAACGGTGAAGACTCCCGTCTGCTAGTCATCGTCGGTCCGTGCTCGATTCACGATCCCCGTTCCGCCCTCGAATACGCCACCCACCTTGCCCGCCTGGCTGCCAAAGTCAGCGATGAGATGCTGCTGGTGATGCGCGCCTACGTCGAAAAACCGCGCACCACGGTGGGATGGAAAGGCTTGGCCTACGACCCGCACCTGGATGGCAGCGACGACATGGCCGGCGGTTTGACGCTGTCCCGCGAATTAATGCGCGAAATGCTCCAGCTGGGCTTACCCGTTGCCACCGAGCTGCTGCAACCGATGGCCGCCGGCTACTTCGACGACCTGCTGAGCTGGGTCGCGATTGGCGCCCGTACCACCGAATCACAGATCCACCGGGAAATGGCCAGCGGCCTGAGCATGCCGGTAGGGTTCAAGAATGGCACCGACGGCGGTGTGGCTGTCGCCAGCGACGCCATGCGCTCGGCCGCCCATCCGCATCGCCATTTCGGTGTCGATAGCCAGGGACATCCTGCGATTATCCAGACACCAGGCAACGCCGATACCCATCTGGTATTGCGTGGCGGCCATCGCGGGCCGAACTACGACCGTGACAGCATCGCTCAAGTGCACAGCGATTTGACCCGGCTCAAGATTCCGGCGCGGATCATGGTCGATTGCAGCCACGCCAACAGCGGTAAAGACCCATTGCGTCAGCCAGCGGTGTTCAACGACGTGCTTGAACAGCGCCTGCAGGGTGATCGATCGTTGATTGGCATGATGATCGAAAGCCATCTGTTCGAAGGTTGCCAAGCGCTGAGCCCGTCGCTGCGTTACGGAGTGTCAGTAACGGATGGCTGCCTTGGCTGGACCGGGACAGAACAGTTGTTGCAGCAGGCAGCCGAGCAACTTCGTGCTCAGCGTTGCACCCAACAGCCGAAGTGACCGGTGCCCGCCTTCCAGTTCTCCAAGCGAAACTGGAAGGCGGTTGCCTTAAACCGGTTACGACTGCACTTGCACCAACGTGACTTCGGACTGTTGGCTCACATCGTCGAGACGTTCGACCGAATAGGCTACCCGGACCGTCAAATCCCGATGTTCGCGCCAAAACCTGTAGGGAACGATAAATACCAGCGGTTGACCGGCCATTTCCCTTGAGATCTCACGATCATCGCGATGATTGAAATGCTCCCCGTCACATTTCAGATAAACCAGCTCACCCTCTTCTGCCTGGGCATTGTCGATCACGACGGTGACACCATCGATCGCATCTTGCAGATCCAGCCAACCCTCATCGGCCTCCAGCACAGAGGGAGGCAATAGCGGTCCTCGCTCCAGAGGGCCGATCAACAACTGTGCAGGCTCCGAGAAGCGAGGCTCTTGGCCTTCTTTCTCGACGCAATAGCTGATCGTAATGGTTGCACCAAGGTTGGGAGCAATAGACTCGGGACTTACCCAGAACGACAGTTCGCCACCCACTGCAAAGGATTCGATTTTCAATGTGTCATTGAAGCTTGATTGTGGTGTACCGCCGGCCCAGGACAGCAAGACCCGATCTCCAGCCGCCATCCGGGGATACGGCCTGATCGTAACGCGGGCGCCCTCGGCGACCCTGTCGGGATCAAGTGTGCCGCCCACCGCATCGTTCACAATCACAGGCAACAGATCCGGCCGGACATCACCGACGCTCAACTGTAAACGCCCGGACTCCAAAGGCTCACAATGAAGCGCACTGTACAGCGTGTAGTAAACCTCGAGCGACCCGCCGTCCAGTGCGGCGATGTGTACGTCCGACACAGCAAAGACAATCACCCTGTCCACCTGGGCTTCGCTGACGAACCGCGACACTTCATGCCGATACGCCGCACCCTCTGCATCGATACCTGACCAGGACAAGACCAGCTTGTCTCCGCAGGCCATGGCCTGATAAGGCGCAACAGTGACAATGGCCTTTCTTTCGGACGGATCCAACATGGCGTTCTCCGCCTGGTCCAGCCGAGGTGCCGCCATGTATTGCTCTACAACATTCAGGTTTGCCGCTTCATAAATAGTCATTCATACGCTCCAGTCCTTGGAATAAATGCCGCCTTGAAAGTCGGCATCGAACGAAGCCTATTGAACCCCACGATGCTGATTCGTGATGCAGGGCAAAGGCGTCGGCTTGCACGGAAAAATGACGTTTCACAAGTAGGTCATTGCGAGAAAGCGTTCAACCATCGTTAAAAAGATGTCCAGATATTCCGACCAAGACCTCATGTTCATCCGAACTTTCGTACTATTTCTATTCCGTTTTCATCGGGTTATAGCGGCTTTTTCATACATCGCCGAGCAGCTGGTGTGCTTTAGAGTGCCCCCCTTGAACACACACCTGACCTACTGCGAAAAAGGAATCTACATGCTACGGAATGCAACCACTCACTATCCGATCCTGCTGGTCCACGGGCTCTTCGGCTTCGATCGCATCGGCAACCTGGAATTGTTCCATGACGTCAAACTGGCCCTCAGAAGCGCCGGCGCCAGGGTCTTCATCCCGCATCTGTCGGCTACCCACAGCAATGAAACCCGCGGCGAGCAACTGTTGGCGCAGATCGATCGGGTACTGCTGGGAACCGGTGCAAGCAAAGTCAATCTGATCGGTCACAGTCAGGGGGCGCTTGCGGCACGGTATGCAGGAGCGCTGGCACCCGAGGTGGTCGCCTCGGTGACATCGGTCAGCGGGCCGAATCATGGCTCGGAACTGGCCGACTTCCTGCGTAAGGCGCTGATCCCCGGACGCCTGCCGGAACACGTTGCCGGAGCGGTGGCCACGCTGTTCGCCGATTTCCTGTCATTGCTCAGTGGCAACCGGCATCTGCCGCAAAACGCCATTGCCGCGCTCAATGCACTGACCACCGAAGGCGTTGGCGCCTTTAACGACAAGTACCCGCAAGGGTTGCCAAAAACCTGGGGCGGCAAGGGGCGCGATCAGGTCAATGGCGTGCGCTACTATTCCTGGAGCGGCATTTTGCAGGGGGACATCCTCGATGAGGGACTCCATGCACTCAATCCGCTGCACGGGTTTCTGCGGGCCTTCTCCCACTACTTCACCACCGAAGCCGAGCAGAATGACGGCATGGTCGGTCGATTCAGTTCCCATCTGGGCAAAGTGATCCGTTCGGATTATTCGCTGGATCATCTGGATAGCCTCGGCCAGACGACCGGTCAGGTCCGCCGGGGTACCGACCCGATTGCCCTGTATGTGCAACATGCCGAACGCTTGCGAAATGCCGGCCTTTAAAAACGCTGCATGAAAGAGACGGAACTTTGAGGAAGAAATAGCCCACTGAATCCGGTAGGCTCCGCATTTTATTGAACATTGAATGGAGTATTTTCCCATGGCCAAAGCCACTGCCCGTCACATCCTGGTTTCCAGCGAAGAAAAGTGCAACGAACTCAAGGCCCAGATCGAGGCTGGCGCCGATTTCGCCGAAGTCGCCAAAGCCAACTCCTCCTGCCCTTCCAGCCGTCAGGGCGGTGACCTGGGTTCGTTCGGCCCGGGCCAGATGGTCAAGGAATTCGACACCGTGGTCTTCAGCGCGCCGATTAACGTGGTGCAAGGCCCGGTCAAGACCCAGTTCGGTTACCACCTGCTGGAAGTGACCAGTCGTCAGGACTGATCAGCGCTTTGAGTTTGCTACACAACGGCCCGCCTTTTGGTGGGCCGTTGTGTTTTCGTTACGTGATACGGCTGGCGAGGGACGCGCCGCTAGCGTACAAATTGTGGTTATCCACCACCCGGCTCTAAGGCTGACAATGCGACTGGCTTTCCCCACATTGTTGTTCACTGCCGTGGCGCTGCTATTAAGTGCCGCTGGTGTGAATGCTGCACCGCAACATGCGTTGACCGTGTACGGTGAACCGGCGAAGTATCCCGCGGGCTTCAGCCATTTCGCCTACACCAACCCGCGCGCGCCCAAGGGCGGCACGATGCGTCGCTCGGCGATGGAAATCGGTCATTTCGACCATATGCTGCCGTACATCGACAAGGGCACGGGTGTCACGCAGATCGACGGCTTGATCTACTCGCCCCTGGCCCAGCGTTCGCTGGATGAGCCCTATACCGTTTACGGCCTGGTCGCCCAACAGATGGAGCGTTCCGACGACGGACTGTCGCTGCGTTTCTACCTGAATCCGAAGGCCCGTTTCGCCGACGGCAAGCCGATCACCGCCGAAGACGTGCGCTATACCTTCGACCTGCTGATGACCCAGGGCAGCCTGCGCTATCGCACGCAATTCGCCGACGTCAAAGGCGTCGAAGTAGAGTCACCACTCACCATTCGGTTCGACTTCAAGAGCAACGAAAACCGGACCCTGCCCCTGGACATCGCGACCTTGCCGGTGTTTCCCGAGCACTGGTGGAAAACCCGCGACTTTGCCAACGGCGGTGGTTACGAGCCGCCACTGGGCAGCGGGCCGTACCGCGTGAGCAAGGTCGACTCCGGGCGCAGCATCACCTTCGAGCGTAACGCCGACTGGTGGGGCAAGGATTTACCGGTCAGCCGTGGCCTCTACAACTTCGATCATTTCAGCATCGAGTATTTCGGCGATACCGATGTCGCCCGCCAGGTCCTGCGAGGTGGCGCCTACGACTACAACCGCGAATTCTCCGCTACCGCCTACTCCATCGGCTACGAAAGCCCGGCCCTGAGCGACGGTCGCCTGCAAAAGGCCCACCTGGCCAAAGAGGCACCGCAATCGGCTCAGGGCTTTGTGTTCAACCTGCAAAACCCGATGTTCCAGGACCGTCGCGTGCGCCAGGCGCTGGCCATGCTCTGGGATTTCGAGTGGAGCAACCGGCAGATGATGCGCGAGATGTACATCCGCCAGCAGAGCTACTTTTCCAACACCGACCTCGCTGCCCGAGAACTGCCCGACGCAGGCGAACGGGCGATTCTCGAACCGCTGCGCGGGCAGATCCCCGACGAAGTCTTCACCCAGGTCTTCGAAGCACCGAAAACCGACGGCAGCGGCGTGATTCGCGACAAACAGTTGCAAGCCCTGGGTTTGCTCGAACAAGCCGGGTGGAAACCCGATGGCGATCAATTGGTCAACACCCAAGGCCAACCGCTGAGCTTCACTTTCCTGGTCAGCCAGAACGGCATGGACCGACTGCTGTTGCCTTATAAGCGCACCCTGAAACAAATCGGCATCGACCTGAATATTCGGCGCATCGACGCGTCCCAGTACGTCAACCGCCTGATGTCCCGGGATTACGACATGATCGTCACCGGCTACCCGGTCACCACCTCGCCGGGCAACGAGCTGTACAACTATTTCGGCTCGGCGGCGGCCAACGATCCCGGTTCCAACAACTACATGGTGCTGAAGAACCCGGCGGTCGATACGCTGGTCAACGGCCTGGTTCGCGCCACCACCCAGGCTGACATGCTGCGCTACGCCCATGCCCTGGACCGCGTCCTGCAATGGAACTTCTATTGGATTCCCAATTATTACCCGCCGGGCAGCTCGACCGTGTGGTGGAACCGCTTCGGCATTCCCTCTGTGCAAGCGAGCAATGACGCAGCCATCGAGAGTTGGTGGGAAGTGAGCTCCACCCCGCTGACCAATCAACAAATGACCGCCGAGCTCATCAAACGCGGCAAGCCCGGAGGACCGCACTGATGTGGGCTTACATACTGCGGCGCCTGCTGCTGATCATTCCGACACTGGTGATCATTCTTCTGGTCAATTTCGTCATCGTCCAGGCCGCGCCCGGTGGCCCGGTGGAACAGGCCATCGCGCAATTGCAGGGCATTGGCGGTGCGAGTGTCGGTGGCGATTCCAGCGAAACCATGCATGGCAGCTCACGGGCCAGTCGAGGGCTCGACCCGCAGCTGATCAAGGAGATTGAAAAGCAATATGGCTTCGACAAACCGGCCCCGGAACGTCTGTGGCTGATGCTCAAGAGCTACGCCCGCCTCGACTTCGGCAAGAGCTTTTTCCGTGGTGCCACGGTCACCGACCTGATCCTGGAAAAAATGCCGGTAACCATTTCTCTCGGGCTCTGGGCCACGTTGATCACTTATCTGGTGTCGATTCCCTTGGGCATCCGCAAGGCCGTGCATCATGGCAGCCATTTCGATATCTGGAGCAGCACCGCGATCATCATCGGTTATGCCATGCCGGCGTTCCTGTTCGCGATGTTCCTGATTGTGGTCTTCGCCGGCGGCACCTCATTGAACTGGTTCCCGGTGCGCGGCCTGGTCTCGGACAACTTCGAGTCGCTGTCGACCCTGGGCAAAGTCGCCGATTACTTCTGGCATCTGGTACTGCCGGTGACGGCGCTGGTGGTTGGCGGTTTCGCCACCCTGACCATCCTCACCAAGAACTCCTTCCTCAATGAAATCACTCGCCAATACGTGGTCACCGCCCGAGCCAAGGGCTTGAGCGAGCGCCGGGTGCTTTACGGCCATGTGTTTCGCAACGCCATGCTGCTGGTGGTGTCAGGAATTCCGCAGGCCTTCATCAGCGTATTTTTTGCCGGCTCACTGCTGATCGAAGTGATTTTCTCCCTCGATGGCCTGGGTCGCTTGAGTTACGAAGCCGCGGTTTCACGGGACTATCCGGTGGTATTCGGTTCGCTGTTCATCTTCACCTTGTTCGGCCTGCTGATAAAACTCATCGGCGACCTCTGCTACACCCTGGTCGACCCACGCATCGACTTCGCCGCGAGGAACGCCTGATGTTCAAGCTCTCGCCGCTGGGCCGTCGCCGTTTCGAGCGTTTCAAGAAAAACCGCCGTGGCTGGTGGTCGCTGTGGTTGTTTGTCGGCCTGTTCCTGCTGACCCTGGGCGGAGAACTCATCGCCAACGACCAACCGCTGGTGGTCAGTTATCAGGGCTCGCTGTACTTCCCGGCGTTCAAACGCCACACCGAACAGGAGTTTGGTGGGCAACTGCCGTTCCAGGCCGATTACCGCAGCGATTACGTGCAGAAGCTGATTCATAAGGACGGTGGCTGGATGCTGTTTCCTCCGATCCCGTTCAGCGACGACACGCCCAATTACGACCTCAATCAACCGGCGCCGAGCCCGCCGTCGAAGGTCAACTGGCTGGGCACTGACGATCAGGCCCGAGACGTGCTGGCCCGGGTGATTTTCGGGGCGCGGGTGTCGATTCTGTTCGCACTGGCGCTGACCTTCATCAGCGCGTTGATCGGCATCGCCGCCGGTGCCCTGCAAGGCTATTACGGCGGTTGGGTCGACCTGCTCGGCCAGCGCTTGCAGGAAGTCTGGTCGGGGCTTCCGGTGCTGTACCTGCTGATCATTCTGTCGGGCTTCGTTGAGCCGAATTTCTGGTGGCTGCTGGGGATCATGGCGCTGTTTTCCTGGCTGGCCCTGGTGGACGTGGTGCGCGCCGAATTCCTGCGCGGGCGCAACCTGGAATACGTCAAAGCCGCCCGTGCGCTGGGCCTGACCGACCGCAAGGTGATCGTGCGGCACATCCTGCCCAACGCGATGAACGCCACCCTGAGTTATTTGCCGTTCATTTTGACCGGGGCGATTTCCACCCTCACGGCACTGGACTTCCTGGGCTTCGGCATGCCGGCCGGCAGTGCATCGCTGGGTGAGTTGATTGGTCAAGGCAAGCAGAACCTGCAAGCGCCGTGGCTGGGGCTGACGGCGTTTTTCACCCTGGCGCTGATTCTTTCTTTATTGGTGTTTATCGGGGAGGCATTACGCGATGCCTTTGATCCTCGGTCTTGAAGCGGACTGTTGATATGAGTGACAACCTGATCGAAATCCGTGACCTCAACGTGGCCTTCAGCGGCCAGACCGTGGTGCGCAACCTGTGCCTGGACATCCGCCCCGGCGAATGCCTGGCGCTGGTCGGCGAGTCGGGCTGCGGCAAGTCGGTGACTGCCCACTCGATCCTGCAACTGCTGTCCGAGACCGGCACTCAAACCACCGGCAGCATTCGCTATCGCGGCCAGGAATTGATCGGCACCGACATCAAGACCTTGCGCGAGCTGCGCGGCAACCGGATCGCGATGATCTTTCAAGAGCCGATGACCTCCCTCAATCCGCTGCACAGCGTTGAAAAGCAGATCGGCGAAACCTTGCTGCTGCATAAAGGGCTGGGCGGCAAAGCAGCACAAGCGCGGATTCTTGAGTTGCTGCAACTGGTAGGCATCCAGAAACCCGAAGAACGGCTCAAGTCTTATCCCCATCAACTGTCGGGCGGCCAACGGCAACGGGTGATGATCGCCATGGCCCTGGCTTGCGAGCCGGAATTACTCATCGCCGACGAGCCGACCACCGCGCTGGATGTGACGGTACAACGCAAGATCCTGCTGCTGCTCAAATCCCTGCAACAGCGGCTCGGCATGTCGCTGCTGTTGATCAGCCACGACCTCAATCTGGTGCGCAGCATGGCCCAGCGGGTGTGCGTGATGCACGCCGGGGAAATCGTCGAGCAGGCACCTTGCGAAACGCTGTTCACCGAGCCGAAACACCCTTACAGCTGCATGTTGCTGAACGCCGAGCCGGAAGGGGAAGCGCTGCCCCGGGACGAGCGTGAAAAAGTGCTGGAAGTGGATAATTTACAGGTCCGGTTTGTCATCGGTGGCGGCCTGTTCCAGCGTAAAACCTATCTGCGTGCGGTGGACGACATCAGTCTGAATGTTCAGCGTGGCAAGACGCTGGGCATCGTCGGTGAGTCCGGTTCGGGCAAGTCCACCCTCGGTCAGGCGATCCTGCGTTTGCTCGATTCGCAAGGCAGCATTCGCTTTCAGGGCGAGGCCCTGGATGGCTTGACACAGAAGCAGCTGCGACCGTGGCGCAAGAAGATGCAGGTGGTGTTCCAGGACCCCTTCGGTAGTCTCAGCCCGCGAATGTCCGTGGCGCAGATCATCAGTGAAGGCCTTGAGGTTCACAGCCAATCCACCCCCGACGAATGCGAAGCCCAGGTGATCCGGGTGCTGGAAGAAGTTGGGCTCGACCCGCAAAGCCGTCATCGCTACCCGCACGAATTCTCGGGTGGCCAACGCCAACGCATCGCCATTGCCCGCGCACTGGTGCTGAAACCGGCGCTGATCCTGCTCGACGAACCGACCTCGGCGCTGGATCGCACGGTGCAAAAACAAGTGGTCGCCCTGCTCCGTCAGCTTCAGGAAAAATACGGCCTGACCTACCTGTTCATCAGTCACGACCTGGCGGTGATACGCGCCCTGGCCCACGACATGATCGTGATCAAGGACGGCAAAGTGGTGGAAAGCGGCGCGAGCCACACGGTGTTCGACTCGCCGCAGCATCCGTATACCAAAGAGCTGTTGGCGGCGGCGCGTCCGGGGTGGGCATAATCTGCGTCATGTCGTTGGACCGCGTCGCGGCCTTCGCGGGCAAGCCTCGCTCCTACAGGTCGAGGTGATCCGTAGGAGCGAGGCTTGCCCGCGAAGGCACCCGAACAAACACCACACATCCTGGACAATGAAGCCCGATGAACACCACCGAAAGCCTCAAGGACTACCAGCGCGTTCGCACCCTGGCGATCCGTTCGCTGTTCGAAATCATCGAGCAATCGAGCGAAGGCACGGTGATTGTCGACCGCGACGCGAACATCGTCTGGATGAATGAGCGTTATGCCCGGCGCTTCGGTCTCGAATCGGCCGCAGGTGCGATCGGCCGGGCCTGTGAAAGTGTGATTCCTGGCAGCCTGTTGCGTGAGGTGGTGCGCACCGGACGCCCCATCCTGCTGGACATGCAGGACACTCCCAAGGAACCGCTGGTGGTGATGCGTCTGCCGATTCACGACGATGCCGGCGCAGTGATTGGCGCTATCGGCTTTGCCCTGTTCGATGAATTGCGCAGCCTGTCGCCGATGCTCAAGCGCTACCTGAGCATGCAGGAAGAACTCGCCTCCACCCGCTCGCTGTTGCGGGCACGGCAGACCAAGTACAACTTCGCCCATTTCATCGGCACCAGCGCCGCCAGCCTGGAAGTCAAACGTCGCGCCCGGCGCAGCGCCAGTGCCGAGTCTCCGGTGTTGCTGCTGGGCGAAACCGGTACCGGCAAAGAGTTGCTGGCCCAGGCGATTCACGGCGCCTCGCCCCGGGCGCACAAAGCGTTCGTCAGCATCAACAGCGCGGCGATCCCCGAGTCGCTGCTGGAAGCCGAGTTCTTTGGCACCGCCCCCGGCGCGTTCACCGGCGCCGATCGCAAGGGCCGCACCGGCAAGTTGCAGATCGCTCAGGGCGGCACGCTGTTTCTCGATGAGATCGGCGACATGCCGCTGCCGCTGCAAAGCAAATTGCTGCGGGTGTTGCAGGAAAAGGAATTCGAGCCGGTGGGTTCCAACGAAGTGATTCAGAGCGATGTGCGGGTGATCGCTGCCACCTCCACCGACCTGGAAGCGGCGATCAAACGCGGCGAGTTTCGCGCCGATTTATATTACCGCCTCAATGTGCTGCCGATTCAGGTCCCGCCCCTGCGTGATCGCCTTGACGACCTGCCGGCCCTCAGTGAAGCGATCCTCGAAGAGCTGCGCAGTCAGCACGAACTGAACCCCGAAGCCCTGGATTTGTTGGGTCAACACGCTTGGCCAGGGAACATCCGCGAACTGCGCAATGTTCTGGAACGCGCGGCGTTGCTCAGTGATGATTTGATGCTGAACGCGACGGATATCCGCGCGGCGATTGGCAGTTTTATCCCGGTGCAGCGTGTGGCGCCCTTGGCCATCGAGCCGGTTGCCCATGAAACCTTCAGCGAAGCTCGTGAACGGTTTGATCGGCAGTTGATTGAAGCCGCCCTCGCGCAATGCGACGGGAAGGTTATCGAAGCGGCGGCGCGTTTGGGGTTGGGGCGGTCGACGTTGTACAAGAAGATGGTGGCGTTGGGGATTGCCGAGTCTCCATAAAGAGACATTGATCTCTATTGATAGACGCGGCCTCTTCGCGGGCAAGCCTCGCTCCTACAGGTAACGCAATGGCGCAAATAACCACAATCCCGTAGGAGCGAGGCTTGCCCGCGAAAGCGTCAGCCCCGGCATCAAAAATCTCAATACAGAGACAAAAAATCGTACAACCCTCTCATCAATAAATAATTTCTTTAAGTTTCAACAACTTAGCTTCTGGCACGAAACTCGCTATAGCCCTTCCCACAAAGCTTCACCCTACAAAAATAACAATTCAGGAGACACACCATGAGTGTGATCATTGCCTTGGCAGCTCTCACGCTGCTGATGGTGGCTGCTTACCGTGGCTACAGCGTTATCCTCTTTGCCCCGATCGCCGCCCTCGGCGCCGTCCTGCTCACCGACCCTTCTGCCGTTGCCCCCGTCTTCACCGGGGTGTTCATGGAAAAAATGGTCGGCTTCGTCAAACTGTATTTCCCGGTGTTCCTGCTCGGTGCCGTGTTCGGCAAGCTGATCGAGTTGTCGGGCTTCTCCCGCTCCATCGTCGCAGCGGCCATTCGTTTGCTCGGCACTCGCCAGGCGATGCTGGTGATCGTGTTGGTCTGCGCCCTGCTCACTTACGGCGGCGTGTCGCTGTTTGTGGTGGTGTTTGCGGTCTACCCGTTTGCCGCCGAGATGTTCCGCCAGAGCAATATCCCCAAGCGCCTGATCCCGGCGACCATCGCCCTCGGCGCATTCTCGTTCACCATGGACGCCCTGCCCGGCACGCCGCAGATCCAGAACATCATCCCTAGCACCTTCTTCAACACCACCGCCTGGGCCGCGCCGTGGCTGGGTGTGATCGGCACGATTTTCGTGTTCTGCGCCGGCATGCTGTTCCTTCAAAGCCAGCGCAACAAGGCCCAGCGCAGTGGTGAAGGGTATGGTTCAGAGCTGCGCAACGAGCCGGAAACCGCACCGGACATCAAGCTGCCCAACCCCTGGATCGCGCTGTCGCCGCTGTTGATGGTGGGCCTGATGAACCTGCTGTTCACCCGCTGGATTCCGCTGTGGTACGGCAAGACTCACAGCCTCTCGTTGCCAGGCATGGCAGCACCGGTGACCACCGACATCGCCAAACTGACCGCGATCTGGGCGGTCCAGGCAGCCTTGCTGGTGGGCATCGTCATGGTGCTGGTGTTCGCCTTTCAGACGATTCGCGGCAAGTTGGCCGAAGGCAGTAAAAGTGCGGTCAGCGGCGCGCTGCTGGCGGCGATGAACACCGCGTCGGAATACGGTTTCGGTGCAGTGATCGCGTCGCTACCGGGTTTTCTGGTGCTGTCCGGCTGGCTCAAAAGCATTCCCAACCCGCTGGTCAACGAAGCGATTACCGTGACCCTGCTGGCCGGCATCACCGGTTCGGCGTCGGGCGGCATGAGCATCGCCCTGGCGGCGATGTCCGAGACGTTCATCAGCGCCGCCCATGCCGCCAACATTCCATTGGAAGTGCTGCACCGGGTCGCCGCGATGGCCAGTGGCGGTATGGACACCCTGCCGCACAACGGCGCGGTGATTACGTTGCTGGCGGTCACCGGTTTGACCCACCGCGAGGCCTACAAAGACATTTTCTGTATTACGCTGATCAAGACACTCGCTGTTTTTGTGGTGATCGGTACTTTCTACGCCACTGGCATTGTGTGAGGTATTCATGACGACTCTTTCGGGCAAGACCGCACTGGTCACCGGTTCCACCAGCGGCATCGGTCTGGGAATCGCCCTGAGCCTGGCCAAGGCTGGCGCCAACCTCATCCTCAACGGTTTCGGCGATGCGTCCAGGGTGATTGCCGAGGTGGAACAGCTCAATAATAAAAGCGGCGGCAAGGTCGGCCATCACCCCGCCGACGTCAGCGACCCGGCGCAGATCGCCGACATGATCGAGTACGCCGAGCGTGAGTTTGGCGGCGTGGATATCCTGGTCAACAACGCGGGCATCCAGCACGTGGCGTCGGTGGAAGATTTTCCGGTGGAGCGCTGGGACTCGATCATTGCGATCAATCTGTCGTCGGTGTTTCACAGTACCCGTTTGAGCTTGCCGGGGATGCGTACCAAGGGCTGGGGACGGATCATCAATATCGCTTCGGTGCATGGCCAGGTCGGTTCGGTGGGCAAGGCGGCGTACGTTGCGGCCAAGCATGGTGTGATCGGCCTGACCAAGGTGGTCGGCCTGGAAACCGCCACGACGAACGTCACCTGCAATGCCATTTGCCCAGGTTGGGTGCTGACGCCGCTGGTGCAGAAGCAGATCGATGATCGCGCCGCGACCGGGATCGACCCGCAGCAGGCGCAACATGATTTGCTGGCCGAGAAGCAGCCGTCGCTGGAATTCGTGACGCCGCCGCAGCTGGGTGAGTTGGTGCTGTTTTTATGCAGCGAAGCCGGTAGCCAGGTGCGTGGCGCTGCGTGGAATATTGATGGTGGGTGGTTGGCGCAGTAATCCGCCGCCAAACCGCGTTATCGTTCTTCGCGGGCAAGCCTCGCTCCTACAGGTTTTGTGTCGAACCCCATACCCTGTAGGAGCGAGGCTTGCCCGCGAACAGATCTGAAGACAGAAAAAGAGGCCAAGCCATGTCCGACATCCTCTGGCAACCCGGCACCGAGCGCATCGGCAAATCCCGCATGGAGGCCTTCCGGCGCTTCGTCAATCAGCGACATGCCCTTGAAATCGCCGACTACCCTGCCCTGCACCAGTGGAGCATCGATCAACGCGAAGCTTTCTGGCAGGCCATCGTCGATTTCTTCGACATCCGTTTTCACGATCAGCCAGACGCGGTGCTGATTGAGGGCGCACAAATGCCCAGCGCCCAGTGGTTCCCCGGCGCCACGCTGAACTTCGCCGAGCACTTGCTGCGCCGTCGCGACGATGCCGTGGCGGTGGTGGCCATCGGCGAAAACGGCCAACGGGAACAACTGACCTGGGCCGAACTGGCGAGCCATGTCGCCGGTTTTCAAAACGGCCTGAAAGCCGCCGGTGTCGGCCTCGGCGACCGCGTGGCCGCGTGCATGCCGAACACCTGGCAAACCCTGGTAGCCATGCTCGCCACCACCAGTCTGGGTGCGATCTGGTCTTGTTCCTCGCCAGACTTCGGCACCCACGGGGTGATCGACCGTTTCGGCCAGATCGAGCCGAAAGTGCTGATCACCTGCGCCGGTTACCGTTACGCCGGCAAAGAGATCGACCAGACCGCCAAGGTCAACGAAATCCTCGGGCAACTGCCGTCCTTGCAGCAGTTGATCGTTGTGCCTTACGCACGACCCCAGGCACACATCGAAGACTTCCGCAGCCAGGCCAACGTGACGCTCTGGGACGATTTCTACGACCCGGGCGGTGAGCCGCAATTCATTCCCGTGCCCTTCGCTCATCCGCTGTACATCCTCTATTCCAGCGGCACCACCGGCGTGCCGAAATGCATTGTTCACAGCACCGGCGGCGTACTGCTGCAACACGTCAAGGAACATGGGCTGCATACCGATCTTGGCCCCGGCGACCGTTTGTTCTACTACACCACGTGCGGCTGGATGATGTGGAACTGGCTGGTCTCGGCGCTGGCAGTCGACAGCGCCGTGGTGCTGTACGACGGCTCGCCGTTTCATCCAGGCCCGGAGCGTTTGATCGACCTGATCGACGACGAACGCATCAACGTCTTCGGCACAAGCCCCAAGTTCCTCACCGCGCTGGAAAGCAATGGCCTGAAGCCGTGCGACAGTCATGACCTGAGCAGCCTGAAAACCGTGCTGTCCACCGGTTCCGCGCTGTCCCCGCAAAGCTTCGACTACGTCTACCGCGCGTTCAAGTCCGACCTGTGCCTGTCCTCGATGTCCGGCGGCACTGACATCATTTCGTGCTTTGTGATTGGCAACCCGGTCCTGCCGGTGCGCCGTGGCGAAATGCAGTGCAAGGGCCTGGGCATGGCGGTCGAAGTGTGGAACGACGCCGGTACGCCTGTGATCGGGGAAAAAGGCGAACTGGTGTGCACCCGGCATTTTCCGGCCATGCCCATCGGTTTGTGGCATGACCCTGATGGGGAGAAGCTGCGAAAGTCCTATTTCAGCCTGTTCCCCGGTGTCTGGGCCCAAGGCGATTACGCCGAACAACTGCCCCACGGTGGCCTATTGATCCACGGGCGTTCCGATGCCGTGCTCAACCCCGGCGGCGTGCGCATCGGCACGGCGGAAATCTATCGTCAGGTGGAGAAAATCCCGCAGGTGCTGGACAGCGTCGCCATCGGCCAGCAATGGCAGGATGACGTGCGGGTGGTGCTGTTTGTGAGGTTGCGTGACGGTGTCGAGCTGGACGAAGCACTGCAACAACAGATTCGCCAAGTCATCCGCGCCAACACCACACCACGGCATGTGCCGGCGAAGATAGTTGCGGTGACCGATATTCCGCGGACCATCAGCGGCAAGGTGGTCGAGCTGGCGGTAAGGAATGTGGTACATGGCCAGAAGGTGAAGAACACCGACGCACTGGCCAATCCCGAGGCATTGGAGCAGTTTCGCAACCGCCCCGAACTGAGCGACTGAAACGTAGATCCATTGTGGGAGCGGGCTTGCTCGCGAAGACGATTTCACATTCAACATTGATGTTGGCTGATAGACCGCTTTCGCGAGCAAGCCCGCTCCCACATTTGATCGTCGTTGCCGGCGCTAGTCCACCAATCCCCACTCACCCGGCGGTGTATGGGGCCCGGGCGTGGCCTCGGCGTGCATTTTCAGGCGCAAACGCAAGTTGTTCACCGAATCTGCATGTTTCAACGCCTCTGCCTCATCAATCGCGCCCTCGGCAAACAGCCCGAACAGCGCCCCATCAAAGGTCTGCATTCCTGCGTCTGACGACTTCTCCATAATCCCCTTGAGCTCGCCAAGCTCATTGCGCCGGATCAGGTCGCCGATGGTTGGCGTTCCCAACATCACTTCCACCGCTGCCCGGCGCTGCCCATCCCGGGTACGCACCAAACGCTGGGAAACAAAGGCCTTGAGGTTATTGCCCAAGTCATGGAGCAGTTGCGCCCGGCGTTCTTCGGGAAAGAAGTTGATCACGCGGTCCAGCGCCTGATTGGCGTTGTGGGCATGCAAAGTGGAAATGACCAGATGACCGGTATCGGCAAACGCCAACGCGTGCTCCATAGTCTCGCGATCGCGGATCTCGCCGATCAGCACCACGTCCGGTGCCTGGCGCAGGGTGTTTTTCAACGCCGCATGAAAACTGCGGGTATCGACGCCGACCTCACGCTGGTTAATGATCGACTTCTTGTGCCGATGGATAAACTCGACCGGGTCTTCGATGGTGATGATATGGCCGCTGCTGTGACGGTTGCGGTAATCGATCAGCGCCGCCAGCGAGGTCGACTTGCCGGAACCGGTCGAACCGACGAACAATATCAGCCCCTGTTTGAGCATCACGGTTTCGAGCAGCACCGGAGGCAGCTTGAGGTCTTCGAAACGTGGAATGTCGAGTTTGATATTGCGCGCCACGATCGACACATCATTGCGCTGCTTGAAGATATTGAGCCGAAAGCGCCCGACCCCGGCCAGGGAAAGCGCCAGGTTCATTTCCAGTTCGCGATCGAACTCCAGGCGCTGTTCGGCGTCCATGATGGACGCGGCAATGGCTGCGATTTCTCCGGGCTTGAACGGTTGCTCAGCCAGGGCTTTGAGCACACCGTCAAATTTCGCGCTGGGTGGCGCGCCCGTGGACAAATAAAGATCGGAGCCATTGCGGCTGGACAGAATCTGCAACAGTGCATCGATTTCCATGGCAAAAAACACCCGCGAAGCATTCAATTGAAAAAATGACCCCATCTGGGTCATCCAGCGTCTACCGCCATGCAAGGATAGTAGACGCCGCCACACCGACTGACGCAGGACATTGCAATGAACGCACCACCGACCGCCAGCGACGCCCAGGCCTTGATTGCCCGACTGGACTGGACAAACAACCCGCTGGGCGCCGCTGATCACTGGCCGCAGAGCCTGCGCACCGCCGTGGACATTGTGATTCACTCGCCGATGCCGATGCTGTTGCTGTGGGGCCCGCAGCTCACCCAGATCTACAACGACGGCTTCGCCCTCCTCGCCGGCAGCAAACACCCTCACGCTTTCGGACAACCGACGCACCTGATCTGGCCAGAACTGAAAGACTTTACCGACCCGATTTACAGCGCCGTCCTACAGGGTCAGGTGCGGACCTACAGCGAACAGCGCTTTACCTTGCAGCGCGACGGACGAGATTCCGACTTCTGGCTGGATTTGACCTACAGTCCCATTCGCAATGAAAGCGCTGAGGTCGCCGGGATTCTGGTCACGGCCATCGAAACCAACGAACGCCGCCGCATCGCCCTGGAACTCGAACAACGCTCCGCCGCCAGCCTCAAGGCCCAGCACGAAACCGAGCAGCGCCTGCAACTGGCGCTGGCCGCCACCGATGCCGTCGGCACCTGGGACTGGGACATCGGCGAAGACCGTTTCATCGCCGATGCCCACTTCGCTCAATTGCATGGCGTCGATCCGACCATGGCCAGCCAGTTGCCCATCAGCGAATACCTCCACGGCGTGCATCCGGAAGACCGCGCGATGATTGCCCGCAGCATCAAGCACTGCATCACCCATGGCAGCGAGTACGCCGAGGAATATCGCTTGCTGCAGCCCGACGGCCAATTGCGCTGGGTGTTTGCCCGAGGCCGCTGCTACAAGGACCATCATGGTCGGCCGATTCGTTTCCTTGGCGCGGCACTCGACCTGACCGAACGCAAACACATCGAACAGGCCTTGCGCCAGAGCCAGACCGAGCTGCAACTGATCATCAACGCCATGCCGATCCTGATCAGTTACGTCGACAGCGAGGAGCGTTTTCGCCTCAACAATGCCGCCTACCTGGAGTGGTACGGCCTGACGCCCCAGGAGCTTTACGGCCGCACCGTCCGTGAAGTGCTGGGCGACGAAGCCTATGCCCTGCGCGCCGAATACATTGCCGATGCGCTGAAAGGCAAGGCCTGCAGTTTCAGCATCAGCGCCGCGCACCGCGATGGCAGCACCCGCCAGGCCCTGATGAACTACCTGCCGCGTCATGGCGCGGACGGCGCGGTAAACGGTTTTTACATCTTCGTGATCGACGAAACTGAGCGCAAACAGACCGAAGAAGCACTGCGCAACCTCAACGAAACCCTTGAAGAACGCGTCAGCGCCCGCACTCAGCAATTGGCCGAAGCCAACCAGCGGCTGCAGAACGAGATGTTCGAACGCGAGCGCGCTGAAGATGCCTTGCGGCATGCGCAGAAAATGGAAGCGGTGGGACAGCTCACCGGCGGCATCGCCCATGACTTCAACAACATGCTCACCGGGATCATCGGCAGCCTTGATTTGATGCAGCGCTACATCGCCGACGGGCGCGCCGCGGAGATCGGTCGTTTTACCGAAGCCGCGGTGTCCTCGGCTCACCGCGCGGCTGCCCTGACCCATCGCCTGCTGGCGTTCTCCCGGCGTCAGTCACTGGATCGCAAGCCGCTGAATGCCAATCAGCTGGTGCATTCTCTGGAAGATTTGTTCCGCCGCACCAAGGGCGACCCTATCGAGCTCAAAATAAAGCTGGCCGATGAAGTCTGGCCCGTCAGCACTGACGTCAGCCAACTGGAAAACGCCTTGCTCAACCTCGTGATCAATGCCCGGGATGCGATGCCCGAAGGTGGCGAGCTGCTGATCGAAACCGCCAACGTTCATCTTGACGGTAGCGACATCACCCCCCTGGAACCGGTCACGGCCGGGGATTATCTGATGATTGCCGTCAGCGACAACGGCGCCGGCATGACCCCGTCAGTGTTGGCCAAGGCCTTCGATCCGTTCTTCACCACCAAACCCATCGGTCAGGGCACCGGCCTTGGGCTGTCGATGATCTATGGTTTCGCCCAGCAGTCGGGCGGGCACGTCAGCCTTCACAGCCTGCCGGGCCAGGGCACCTGCGTTCGCCTGTATTTGCCACGCCTGCACGTCGCGGTGCCGGAGCACACTCTGGAGCCGCTCACCGGCGAAACTCCGGCAGCGGTGGCCGGTGAAACGGTGGTGTTGGTGGAAGACGATCCGGCGGTGCGCATGCTGGTGCTCGACCTGCTCAATGAACTGGGTTATCACGCTCATGAAGCCGAAGACGCGAAGGCCGCCCTGCCCTTGCTGGAATCCGACCTGCGGGTCGATCTGCTGGTGACCGATGTCGGGCTGCCGGGCATGAACGGTCGGCAACTGGCGGAAATCGCGCGTCAGCATCGCCCGGACCTGAAGGTGCTGTTCATGACCGGTTATGCGGAGAAAGCCGCCGAACGCCAGGGGTTCCTGGAGGAAGGGATGGACATGGTGGCCAAACCTTTTTCCATTGACCTGTTGGCCAACAAGATTCGCACGATGATCGGCCAAGCGGACTGAGTTAAGGCATAATCGCGCGCCCCACGCTGGCACCAACATAGCCACCACCGTTGCAAGGTACTGCCAATGAAAGCCCAAGCCCGCCATATCCTGGTGAAAACCTCGGAAGAAGCCGAGCAGCTCAAACAACGCATCGCCAAGGGCGAAGCCTTCGATGTGCTGGCCAAGAAATACTCCACGTGCCCGTCCGGCAAACGCGGCGGTGACCTGGGCGAAGTACGGCCCGGGCAGATGGTCGGCGTGATCGATGCGGTGATCTTCAAAAAACCACTGCGTGTGGTGCACGGGCCGATCAAGAGCAAGTTTGGTTATCACCTGGTGCAGGTGTTTTATCGGGATTGATGGGTTGCCTTTAGGACCCCTTCGCGAGCAAGCCCGCTCCCACATTTGATCGGTGGTGGTCACCCATTGTGTGTTCACTGAAGATCTAGAGTGGGAGCGGGCTTGCTCGCGAACCGATTGCGCAGCAAACGGCCATCCACCGCTTATCTCGGGATCAACGCCCCGGGCACTTGAATCACCCGACTCGCCAACCGATGCCCCGCCTCGGCAGCCTCAACCGGGCTACCACCCTTGAGCCGACACGCCAAATACGCCGCACTGAACGAATCCCCCGCCGCCGTGGTATCCACCACCCGCTCGACCACCTGTGCCGGCACTTCGAACGACTCTCCATCGCAACGAATCAGACACGCCTCGGCCCCGCGCTTGAGCACCACTTCCGGCGTACCCATCTGCTCGTACGCGGCAAACACCGCCGCGCAGTCGGAAAAATGGAACAGCGCCTGCTCATCGTCAACCGTCAGCAACGCCAGGTCGATATAGGGCAGAACACTGCGATAAGCCGCCCGTGCCTCTTCAATCGAAGCCCACAAGCGTGGTCGATAATTGTTGTCGAACACGATCCGCGCATCCCGCTGCCGGGCTTCGATCAGGGTTTCCAGGAGTTTTTCCCGGCCCTGCAAACCGAGCACCGCCAGGGTGATGCCGCTGAAATACAACACGTCGTAATCCGGCAGCGCCGCCAGAATCGGCGCGGCGGCCGGTGTGGTAAAGCAATCGCGCACTGCCGCTTCGTTGCGCCAGTAGAGAAAACGCCGCTCGCCGGCCGCGTCGGTCTGGATGCAATACAGGCCAGGCAGGCGACCGGGCAAACGCTGGACCATGTCCAACCCGATCTTCTCGCTGGCCCAGCTCTGGCACATCGCGTCGCTGAAACTGTCATCGCCCAGGGCGGTGACGTAATCCACCGTGCCGCCATCGCCCAGCTCACGGGCCAGGTAGACCGCCGTGTTCAGGGTATCGCCGCCGAAGCTTTGTTGCAGCGTACCGTCGGCGCGCTGCTGCAATTCGATCATGCATTCGCCGATCAGGGCGATGCGCGGGGTGTTGGGGCCCAGGGGGCTGATGCTGTTCATTGACGTGGTGTCTCTGGTGTTTCGGTGGCGTCTGGATGGGCGCCTTCGCGGGCAAGCCTCGCTCCTACAGGGGTCTTGTGAACACTGAAGATCCACTGTGGGAGCGGGCTTGCTCGCGAAGGCCGCGACGCGGTCTCAAACCTTAGAAACAGGTTTCCATGGTTTCGATGACATTCAGGTGCTCATCCACCAGACACCCGATGCGCCATTTGTCGAACGTCAGGCACGGGTGCGAAGTACCGAACGAAATGATATCGCCCACCCGCAATTCAACTCCTGGCGCAACGGTCATGAATGCATGCTGGTCCATCACCGCTGTCACCTTGCAGGCACTCATATCCTCGCCGATCGCCGGCACCACACCGGCCTTGTAACGCAGCAACGGCACCGGCAAACCGGCGTCATAGGCGACGTCGCGTTTGCCCAGGGCGATCACCGCAAAACCCGGCTCCGGCAATGACTGCACATGCGCCCAGACTTCCAGCGCCGGGCGCAAACCTTCGTGCAGGTCGCTGCGACGGTCGAGCACGCAGCATTGCGCTTCCTTGTAGATGCCATGGTCGTGAGCGACGTAGCTGCCAGGACGCAGCACGCTTAGGAAGCGCCCGCCGGCGTTCTGCGCTTCGAAGGATTCAGCAATCAAGTCGTACCAGGCCGAACCCGACGCCGTGATGATCGGCTTGGCAATGGCGAACGCGCCGCTGTCCTGCAATTGCACCGCCAGGCGCACCAAAGAATCAGCGAACGCACGGATGCCACTCACCGCGTGATCGCCGTGAATCACCCCTTCGTAACCCTCGATGCCGGTCAGCGCCAATGCCGGTTGCGCCGCAATCGCCTTGGCCAGCGCCAGCACTTCGGCTTCGGTGCGGCAACCGCAACGCCCGCCGACCACGCCGTACTCGATCATCACGTTCAAGCGCACCCCGCGCGAGGCGAAATACGCGCCGAGGTCCGCGACGTTATCCGGGTGATCGACCATGCAATAGAAATCGAAGGTCGGGTCTGCCAACAGATCGGCGATCAGCGCCATGTTCGGCGTGCCGACCAATTGGTTGGCCATCAGCACCCGATGCACACCATGGGCGTAAGCCGCGCGGGTTTGCGTGGCGCTGGCCAGGGTGATGCCCCAGGCACCGGCGTCCAGTTGGCGGCGAAACAGCGCCGGGGTCATGCTGGTTTTGCCGTGGGGCGCCAGTTCCGCGCCGCTGTTGCTGACGAAGTCCTGCATCCAGCGAATGTTGTGCTCCAGCGCGTCGCGGTGCAGCACCAGCGCAGGCAGGCTGACGTCGCGCACAAGATTGGCGCCTGTATGGGCAAAGCCCTTTTCCACGGCGGCAGTATTTTTGGCGGAATACATGGTCGATCTCCTCACACTCGCGGCCGCAGGCAGCCGCTGTTATTCGTTGATACGCCGGGCGAGGCTGTTGGCGCTGTCGATCAGCACCCGACGATAGTCGTTGTAATTGTTCTTCGCATCGGCCCTTGGGGCGACGATGCACAGGGTTGCGATGGCCACGCCGTTCGGGTCTTTGACCGGGGCGGCGAAGCAATGGGTAAACGTGTCAGCGACGCTATCGAAGGAAAAGAACCCATCGATACCGGCCTGGCGAATTTCCTCGAGAAACCGCTCCAGCGGTAAACGTTCGCCGTCGGGCAGGACGAAGTCGTCCGGGTCGATCAAGTCGACAATCTGCTGATCGCTCAGGTGCGCCAGCAGCAAGCGTCCGGAAGCGGTCCAAGGGATCGGCGCGTTCTCGCCGATGTCCGAGGAAATGCGGAAATGCCGCTCGCCTTCTTTCATCAACGCCACGGTGTATTTGCGCCCGTTGAGCAGGCACATCTGCGCGGTTTCACGTGTCTGGCTGACGATCTCTTGCAAGGCAAGATCGGCCTCACGGGTCAGGTCGAAATGGCGCAAATGCGCCTGCCCGAGGAAGTACAGCTGACGACCGAGGTAAACGTGACCGTCCTTACCCACAGGTTCGAGAATACGCCGCTCCAACAAGGAGGCGACCAGTTCGTAGACCGTGGATTTCGGGCTGCCGATGCCGCTGGCAATTTCATTCGGGCGCAGGGGCTGGCCGATTTCCTTGAGGAAATCGAGAATGTCGAATGCCCGGTCCAGACCGCGAGCCCGGCGCTTGATGGTGTCTTCGGTCATGCTTCAGGTTCCCATTAAAGTGCCGGGAGTTTACCCAGAGTGCAGTGGCGACTGTTAGGCCGCCTTCGCGGGCAAGCCTCGCTCCTACAGGATCGCATCGTTTGTAGGAGCGAGGCTTGCCCGCGAAGAATTCACCGCCGTTCAGGCCTTTTTCTTGTACGCGATGCAATCAATCTCGACCTTGCAATCGACCATCATGTTCGCCTGTACGCAGGCCCTTGCCGGGGCGTGTTCGCTTTTGAAGTACTCGGAGAACACCTTGTTGAAACTCCAGAAATCCCGCGGGTCTTCCAGCCACACGCCCGTACGGACCACATCTTCGAGCCCGTACCCGGCCTCCTCCAGAATCGCGATCAGGTTTTTCATGGTCTGGTGAGTCTGCTCGACAATGCCGCCCACAATGATTTCGCCATCCAGTGCTGGCACCTGGCCAGACACGTGCAGCCAGCCATCGGCTTCGACGGCGCGGGCGAAAGGACGGGGCTGGCCGCCACCGGCGGTGCTGCCGGTGCCGTAACGAGTAATGCTCATGGGTGTTTCTCCTGATTGAAAACGTTAAAAACGGGTGTTCTTGAGAAATTCCGCCAGACGCGGCGACTGTGGGCGTTCGAACAGTTCCTTGGGCGGCCCCTGCTCTTCGATCCGCCCTTGATTCATGAACACGATCTTGTCCGAGACCTCGAAGGCAAAGCGCATTTCGTGGGTCACCAGCAGCATGGTCATGCCATCTTCGGCCAAGCCCTTGATCACGTTCAGCACTTCGCCCACCAGTTCCGGGTCGAGGGCCGAGGTGACTTCATCGAACAGCATCAGGCTCGGGTTCATCGCAATCGCCCGCGCAATCGCCACGCGCTGTTGCTGGCCGCCGGACAACTGGCCGGGGTAATGATCGCGACGTTCCAGCAGGCCAACCCGCTCCAGCCATTTTTCCGCCAGCGCCACGGCTTCATCCTTGTGCAGCTTTTTGACCTTGAGCAAACCGAGGGTAACGTTCTGCAACGCGGTGAGGTGCGGGAACAGATTGAATTGCTGGAACGCCATGCCGGTCATGGCGCGATGGCGGGCGATGACTTTTTCCGGGTGCCGCACGCGCTTGCCGTTGACCTCGTGATAGCCGATGGATTCGCCATCGAGCAGAATCTGCCCGCCCTGGAACTCTTCGAGCATGTTCACGCAGCGCAGCAGCGTGGTCTTGCCCGAGCCGCTGGAGCCGATCAGCGTGACCACGTTGCCGCGCTGCATCGTCAGGTCGACGCCCTTGAGCACTTCGAGCTGGCCGTATTGTTTGTGCAGGCCGCGGATGTCCAGCAGCGCTTGATTCTGTGTCGAAACTTGAGCTTGTGTCATGGCAAAGCCACCCGCTTTTCAATGTGCCGGCCGAGTAATTCGATGGCGTAGTTGATGACGAAAAACAGCAAACCGGCGAACAGGTAAAACTCCAGGGTCATGAACGTCCGGGCGATGATCTGTTGGGTGCTGAGCAGCAATTCGGCGACGCCGATCACCGACAACAGCGTCGAGGCCTTGACGATCTCGGTGGACGAGTTGACCCAGGTCGGCAAGATCTGCCGCAACGCCTGAGGCAACAACACGTAGCCCAGCGCCTGGTAAAACGTCAGGCCGATGGCCTTGCTCGCTTCCATCTGGCCACTGGGCAGCGCTTGCAATGCACCGCGCACAATCTCGGCAACGTGGGAGCCGCAAAACAGCGTCAGCCCCAAGGTGCCGGCACCGAATGCGCTGATATGCCAGCCCAAGGCCGGTGCCATGTAGAAGCAGGCCAACACCAATACAAACACCGGCGTGCCGCGAATGATGTCGACGTAAAACCGGAACGGCGCGCGCATCCAGAACGTGCCGTAGGTGAGCACCAGACCTGCAACGATGCCGACCAGCGTGCCCAGTAAAATCGCCAGCGCCGAGCACTGCACACTGGTCAGAAAGCCTTGCCACAGGACTTCCCGCGCCACCCATAACTCATGCATCCAACTGGGAGATTCGTACATGGGGGCTCCTATCGGCGAATCGCCAGACGCTGCTCGAGGTAACGCAGCATCATGGCAATGAGGTAACAGGCCGCAACATAGAGCGCTGTGGTCACCAGCCAGGTTTCGATCACCCGGTAGCTCTCGACATTGATCTTGCGCGCGTAATAGGTCAGCTCCGGCACGGCAATCGCCGCCGCCAGCGAGGTGTCCTTGAACAGCGAAATGAAGTTGTTCGACAGGGCCGGCAGCACATTGCGCAGCATCACCGGCACGGTGATGTACGCCTTGACCTGCCACTCACCGAGCCCGATCGCCAGGCCGGCTTCACGGAGCCCCTTGGGAATGCTCAACAACCCGCCGCGGAACACTTCGGTCAGGTACGCCCCGGCATATAGCGACAGGGTGATGATGAACGACGGGATCTTGTCTAGACGAATCCCTAAGCTCGGCAACGCGAAGTAGATCAACAGGATCAATACCAGGATCGGCGTATTACGGATCACCGTCACATACACCGACGCCAGCACCCGCAATGCGCGGTGCTTTGACAGCAATGCAAACGCCATCAGCAGGCCGATCACGCAGCCGATGGCGATCGACACCAGCGCCAGCTCAAGGCCCAGACCGAGCCCCGCCAACAAGGTGTCGAAGTCGCGCCAGACGGCGGCAAAATTCAACTGATAGTTCATGGTCAGCAGTACCTTGAGCGGGGCGATTTAGAACCGCCCCGCTCTCACGGGATCATTTGAATTCAGCGGGGAAACCGATCGCTGGGGTCGGCAGATCGACACCGAACCACTGCTTGAACGACGCCGCATACGTCGGGAACTCAACACCGGTCATGCCTTCATGCAGGACGGTGTTGACGAAGTTCAACCAGTCCTGATCGCCACGCTTGACTGCACAGGAGTAGGTTTGCGGGCTCCAGGCATAAGCCGGGCTACGATAGCGACCAGGGTTCTGCACCATCAGGTATTTCACCGACGACTGATCGGTGGCCGCCGCGTCGGCACGGCCGGAGTTCACGGCCTGATACATCAAGTCCACGCTGTCGTACTGATCGACCTTGGCCTTGGGCAACGCCTGATGCACCAGTTCCTCGGCGTACACGTTCTGCAGGACCGCCACGATGACGCCATCGCCGGCGGCCTTCAGGTCGTCGATTTCCTTGTACTTGCTGTTGGCCGGCAACAACAGGCCGACGCCTTCGCGGTAGTACGGCAGGGTGAACGCCACTTGCTGTGCGCGGCTGGCGGTCACGGTGATGAACTGGCAACTCATGTCGACCTTGTCGGTCAGCAGATTGGGAATCCGCGCATCGGACGACTGCACCACGAACTCGACCTTGCTCGGGTCGTTGAACAACCCTTTGGCCACCATGCGCGCGATATCAATATCGAATCCCTGCAACTTGCCATCCGCGCCCTGGAAGTGCCACGGCGCATTGGTACTGCCCGTGCCCACGATCAATTTCCCACGGGCCAGCACGCTGTCGAGCTTGCTGTCTGCCGCTTGGGCGACACCCATGACAACGGCCGAAGCCGCGAACAGAAAAACACACGCTTTAAACAACGAAGGTCGGCGATGCATGGCAAGCACTCCAGGGTGATGTTTATTCCGCTATACCGGAAACAGGTATGTAACAACGGAATAGACAGCAGAAAGTGTGCCACAGGTTGTGGGCGGAATCTCGGGGAGTCTGGAAAGTGTTTTGAATCAGATGGATGCGCGTGAGCGCGAGGAAGGCGTTACGAAACGCACAAATAAGAGAACGCTACCGTGGGACACAACGCTCGAGTACTTGCACCACATCTGAAGCCATAGCGATTCAAAATGAAGCAGAGCCCTACCTGTAATTTCTGACAGTAGACCCACCTGCTTGCCTCCTTTAACGTCAACAGGCCTTCGATAGTCTTTGAAAAGGAGATTTCAATGAGTTCGATGACTCACCCATCAACGCTGGCTCCGGCCTATCGCAAAGCCCTGAAAACCTGGCGCCCGGTCATTCTGTATTTCGGCAATAAAAACTGTTACGCCTGCGAAATGGCCGAGCCGGTTTTCCGCACGATTGCCGAGCAGTATAAGGAGCATGCGCAGGTCTACATGCTGAGCACGAGCGAGTCCCCTCGGCATCCGGAAGTCACCGGCACACCCACTGTGCTGTTCTACAAGGAGGGGAAGTTGCTGAAGAAGCTCAAGGGAATTGGAACCCGGGAAACCCTGGAAGAAAATTTCAAAAAGCACATCGGCAAGCTCAGGCCCAAACAGGTTGCCCGCAAACCTCACCATGACTTGCCGTGGTTGCAGAAAACCCTTCGATCGTTATGCACCGCGCCTCGGGCACGAGAGCTGTTGAATGTACGTTCAATGAGTACCCTGTAGGAGCGAGGCTTGCCCGCGAAGAACGATGACGCGTAACGCCTGAAAAACCACGGGCAAGCCTCGCTCCTACAGGTTCTGCGAATGCTTGAGCGACGCCAGCACCCGCTCGGCATTCGCACCGCACCCCATGCCCTCGGGTCGCACCTGGATATTCTCGATCACCTCCAGTAACTGCGCCTTGCTCTGGGCCAGGTGCAGTTGCATCGCTTCGATCTGTTCGACCTTGCGTCCAAGGCTCGCCACCAGTTCGTCGTGATTGACCTCACCCGTCGTGGCATCCGGTAGCAGCAACTTCAGCTCTTCGAGGGTGAAACCGGCCTGTTGGGCGCACTGGATGATTTTCAGGGTTTGCAACACTTGCGGCGGGTAACGCCGATAGCCGTTGGCCTGCCGCTCGACCTGGCGGATCAGGCCCTGAGCCTCGTAAAAACGAATGCGCGAGGCGTTCAACCCGCTCTGTTGCGCCAATTCACCAATCTTCATCACGGCCTCGTTTGCACGCTTGACATTAAAGTTAACTTTAAGCTTAGCCTCTACGCTTCACTGATGAGGAGTCAAGCATGTCGCCCTTCCAAGCGTTGAATTTGCCCAACGGCCAGACCATCGGCAATCGTATCGCCAAAGCCGCGATGGAAGAGAACCTCGCCGATACCGGGCAGGCGCCTTCCGGCGAGTTGTTTCGGCTGTATCAAGCCTGGGCCGACGGCGAAGCCGGGTTGTTGCTGACCGGCAACGTGATGATCGACCGCCGCGCCATGACCGGCCCCGGTGGCGTGGTGCTGGAAGACGAGCGAGACCTGGAACGCTTTCGTCAGTGGGCAACCATCGGCCGGGCCGGTGGCGCGCAGTTCTGGGTGCAACTCAATCATCCCGGCCGCCAGACCATGGCCAACCTCGGCCAGCAAGCCTGGGCACCTTCGGCGGTCGCGCTGGATCTGGGCGGGTTTTCGAAGATGTTTGCCGAACCCAAACCCATGGGCGAAAACGACATTGCAGAGGTCATTCAACGCTTCGCCACCAGCGCCTCCCTGGCGGAAAAGGCCGGCTTTACCGGGGTGCAGATCCATGCCGCGCACGGGTATCTGATCAGCCAGTTTCTCTCACCATTGACCAATCGCCGCACCGACCGCTGGGGCGGTTCTCTGGAAAATCGCGCGCGCCTGCTGCTGGAAGTGCTCAGCGCTGTTCGCAAGTGCGTATCGCCGCAGTTTTGTGTGGGGGTGAAGCTCAATTCCGCGGACTTCCAGCGCGGCGGTTTCGACGCCGACGACGCCCGGCAAGTGATCCAGTGGCTCAACGACCAGCAAATCGATTTGCTGGAACTCTCCGGCGGCAGTTACGAAGCCCCGGCCATGCAAGGCGAGGCACGCGACGGTCGGACCCTGGCGCGAGAAGCGTACTTTCTGGAAATGGCCGGTGAACTGGCCAGTGTGGCGAGCATGCCGGTCATGGTGACTGGCGGCATACGGCGATTGGCGATCGTCGAACAAGTGCTCGACAGCGGTATCGCCATGGCCGGCATCGGCACGGCAATGGCCATCGAACCTAACCTGGTCAAACGCTGGCGTGAAGGCCAGAACAGTCACCCGCAGTTGCCACCGATTCGCTGGAAACGCAAACCTCTGGCGGCGCTGGCAAACATGGCCGTGGTGAAGTTTCAGCTTCATCGATTGAGCCGCGGGCACAAGCCCAGGCCGCAAGTCTCGGCGGTATGGGCATTGATCCTCGATCAGTTGTACATCGCTCGACGTACCCGTCAGTACCGCCAGGCGATGGGTAAATAGTCAGTTAGATGCAATCCCTGTGGGAGCGGGCTTGCTCGCGAAGACGGCGGCACAGTCACCATTAATGTCGTCTGACACACCGCTTTCGCGAGCAAGCCCGCTCCCACAGGTACCATTCCTTGCCAAGTTGTTTATCGTCCGGCAAAGCGCAACCGCGACAACATGCGCAGATCGCCCTCGCGGTAATAGTCATCGGTCCAGCTGTCATCCGGCGCCAACGGTCGGACCTGCTTGAGCGCCAGTTTTTTTGCGAAGTAGCGGAACCGGTAATGCTCGTAAAAGCGCAGCAGTTCCAACCCGTAACGATCGGCCAGGTCGGTGTCGCCACGGATGATCAGAAAGTTCTCATCATTGCCGTTACTGGCCGCCTCACTCAGGTTGTGGCTGCCGCTGATGATCGTCGGTGCGTCGCTGGTGAAGTCGACGACGATGGCTTTGGTGTGCACCAGCAGTCTGCCCTTCTGGCCTTTCATGTTTTCCTTGAGCCAGCCTTCCAGGCCGGTATTGAGCAGCGCGGTGGCGGCAAATTGAGCGGTGCGGTCGGCGTGGAAACCGGTGATGCTGCTGACGGTGTTTTGCAGGCCGTAACGCAAGATGTCGTCGTGGGGCAGGCCGAGCAACGCGTTGAGCACTTCGTCCGGCAAGGCGAACGCGGTGACAAACAGCAGGTCTTTTTTGGCGGCGTTGATGATGTCGACGAACTCACGCAAGTCGCCCTGGCCCGAGCGCGGTGAGAAGCCGGCGAACAGTGCCTGTTCCGGTTGCATCGGATTGTTTTCCGTGAGCCATTCCCGTGTGGCGCCGACATCCGTCGGGTCGGCCCAGACCTGCTCGAAGGTTTGCAGATAACTGGCGCCGATCCGGGCGTCGTCCAGCACATGCACCACGTTGGCCTGACGATAAACACCGTTGGGAGTGAAGTTGGTGCTGCCACAGAGCACCGCTTCGGGCTGATGCTGCCCCGCTGCGTCGAGCCGGCTGAGGACCATGAACTTGTTGTGGAATATGTTATGCGTGACTCGCCCGCGCTTGTTCGCCGCCGGGATTTTTTCCAGGCTGGCTTCGTTCATCGCCGTGGTGTCTTCGTCGGGTTGGGCGTGGTACAGGACCCGAACCTTTACGCCGCGCTCAAACGCAGCGTTCACCGCATCGACAATCACCTTCAACTGATATTCATAGATCGCGATGTCCAGCGCCCACCGGCCATCCTCGGCCCGTTCGATGAACCCCAGCAAGCGTGCGAGCAGACCGTTTTCCAGCCATTGCCGTGGAGCGTCGGGCCATTCTTCGATGGGCAGTTTTTTGTTGGCGCTGAGCTGCGCATCGAGGTCGGCGAATTTGCGCTGGAAGGCCTGACTCGCCGCCACCGCCCGGTTGAAGATGACGCTCTGGCCCGCTGGAAGGCCATTGTCGGTGGTGAGCGTCACTTCCAGAAACTCACCCAGCTGCGGTGCATCGGCGGTGCCGTAGGCCAGGTGAACCCGATAATGGATCGTCACGCCCGGATTGACCGCGTAATCGGCCCAGCGAAATTTTTGCAATGGCGCGGTATCGCTGGGGGTAGCGTGAAACTGGGGGAACGTATGAGCCTTGCCGGGGAAGGTCAGGCTGTTGAACAGAAACAGCCAGGGTTTGCTGCCTTGCTTTTTTTCGATGGCGAAACCCAGCAGGCCTTTGCGGCGGGGTTCGGCCAGGTCGATCGCCAGCAACACGCCGTTGGTGCCCGCGTAGGCTTTGACGCGGAAATCGTCCTGATCGTTGCGGGCTAGAACGCGCATGGGTCACTCCTGTGATTGTCTTGCTTACAGAGCATAGGGCAGCGATGCGGACTAACCGCACTTATCCGATTCCGAGGTGATGCCTTCGCGAGCAAGCCCGCTCCCACATGGGATTTGTGAACGCAACAGATTAAATGTGGGAGCGGGCTTGCTCGCAAAGGGGCCAGCACTATCAATACCAAACTCAACCTGAAATCAGCTCATCGATATGTCGATAATCAACCTGCAACTGCGTCGCCAACACCTTTGCCCGACCAAGATGAATCGGCCCGCGCTCGATGTCGATCAGCAGCCCGGGGCAATCCAGTGTTGGCAGCGCTGACCATTCCTTCACCCGTCCATCCGTCACCAGCAACAGCCTTTGCTGTTCAGCAGGAAAACGTTTTTGCCGAGCCGCCAACCAGCGCCCTGCCTCGCCCAACGCCGCCAGCATCGGCGTACCGCCGCCAGCCCCGAGCCCGTCGAGCCAGTCGCGCAAGCCAGCGGAGGCTTTCAACCCTTGCACTTGCCACTTCGGCACATGACCACTGGCGGTCAGCAACGCCAGGCGCGCACGCTGTCGATAGGCATCGTCGAATAGTTGCGCCAACAAGCCCTTGGCATCGCTCAACGCTTGATGACGTCGGGTCGAGGCCGAGGCATCGACGATCACCAGCCATAATTCATGAGGGCTGCGGGTGCGCAGGTGAAACAGCACATCGTCGCGTTGACGCGGTCGGCCATTGAGCAAGGTGCCGGGCCAATTGATCGATCCGCTCAGGGCTGCGTGACGCTTGCCCTGTTTACCGTGATCCAGCCGTCCTGCACGGGGTCTGGCATTCGCCCCCGCGTCCGATCGAGGGCGAATGCCTAGGGCTTTTTTGGCCAGCTCGGCACTTCACGTCGTGCGCCGACCGGCAGCGCTTGGGCGGGCATTTCGCCCCACTGGCCCTGACCTTCGCTCGGGTTGGCGTTCTGATTGGAAGGCGGCTGCGCTGCGGGTGATTGGTGCGGCGCCGGTGGCGAGTGTTCGCGACGACGATGGCGCAAGGCAAACTCGGCGACCGCGTCGATATCTTCTTCGCCAATGGCATTCGCTCCGCGCCAGGCGGCATGAGCCCGAGCTGCACGTAGCCAGACCAGATCGGCTCGCAGGCCATCGACGCCGGCAGCAAAGCAGCGCTCGGTGATCTGCGCCAGCGCGGCATCGTCGAGGGGAATGTTCGCCAGTGCCGAACGCGCCTTTTGGCAGCGCTCGCGCAGTGCGTGTTGCTGGCTTTCCCACTCGGCGCAGAACCCTTGCGGGTCGCTGTCGAAATCCAGTCGGCGACGGATGATCTGACCGCGCTCGGCGGGTGCGGTGTGGCCACTGAGGGCGACGTTCAGGCCAAAGCGGTCGAGCAATTGCGGACGCAGCTCACCCTCTTCGGGGTTCATGGTGCCGATCAGCACAAACTTCGCCGAATGCCGATGGGAAATCCCGTCGCGCTCGATCAGGTTGGTGCCGCTGGCGGCCACGTCGAGCAGCAAGTCCACGAGGTGATCGGGCAGCAGATTGACTTCATCGACATACAACACGCCGCCGTCGGCCTTGGCCAGTACGCCGGGGGAAAACTGTGCGCGACCTTCGCTCAAGGCCGCATCGAGATCGAGGGTGCCCACCAATCGTTCTTCGGTGGCGCCCAGGGGCAAGGTGACGAATTGACCGCTGGCCAACAGGTCCGCCAAGCCTCGGGCCAGGGTCGATTTGGCCATGCCGCGCGGGCCTTCGATCAGTACGCCACCGATTTTTGGATCGATGGCGGTCAGGTACAGCGCGAGCTTCAAGTCATCGGCGCCGACCACGGCGGAGAGCGGGAAATGGGGGGTGTCGGTCATGTGGCATTACTCATTGTGGTCGGTGGTGTTTGTCAGTACGTCTTCGCGGGCAAGCCTCGCTCCTACAAGTGCGCCGCCGTCCTGTAGGAGCGAGGCTTGCCCGCGATCGAGGACGAAGTCCTCGCACCTCTTATGGTTACCCGTCTTCTTCTATGTCCAGCAACAAATTTTCCAGCGCCTCGCGGTACTCGCCCGGCTCTTTCCACAGACCCCGCTGCTGCGCCTCCAGCATGCGTTCGGTCATGTCGCGCAAGGCATGGGGATTGTGTTCGCGGACAAACTCCCGGGTCGCTGGATCGAGCAAATAGGCGTCCGCCAGCAACGCATATTGGTGATCGTCGATCAACTGAGTCGTCGCGTCGAACGCAAACAGGTTGTCGACCGTCGCCGCCAATTCGAACGCGCCTTTATAGCCATGGCGCTTGACCCCGTCGATCCATTTCGGGTTGGCCGCACGGGAACGAATCACCCGGTTAAGCTCTTCCTTCAACGTGCGAATCTTGGGCAAGTCCGGCTGACTGTGGTCGCCGTGATAACTGGCCGCCGCTTCACCGCTGAGGCTTTCGACGGCTGCCAGCATGCCTCCCTGGAACTGGTAATAGTCGTTGGAATCGAGCAAGTCGTGCTCGCGGTTGTCCTGGTTTTGCAGCACTGCCTGCACCTGGCTCAGACGCTGGGCGAACTGTTCGCGGGCGGCGGTGCCTTCGTCAGAGCCGCCGTAAGCGTAGCCGCCCCAGTTCAGGTAAACCTCGGCCAAATCTTCACGGCTTTGCCACAAACGACCGTCGATGGCGCCCTGCACGCCCGCTCCGTAAGCACCCGGTTTGGCCCCGAAGATGCGCCAGCCGGCTTGCCGCCGCGCAGCGTCTTCATCCAGACCGGATTCCAGCAACGCTTGCCGCTCGGCGCGGACCTTGGCCGCCAACGGGTTGAGATCATCCGGCTCATCCAGTGCGGCGACCGCTTGCACGGCGGCGTCGAACAGCCGGATCAGGTTGGCAAAGGCATCGCGGAAAAATCCGGAGACGCGCAAGGTCACGTCCACCCGTGGACGGTCCAGCAAACTCAACGGCAGAATCTCGAAATCGTCGACCCGCTGGCTGCCCGTCGCCCAGACCGGACGCACGCCCATCAGCGCCATAGCCTGGGCGATGTCATCGCCGCCGGTGCGCATGGTCGCGGTGCCCCAAACCGACAGACCGAGCTGACGCAGGTGATCGCCGTGGTCCTGCAAGTGACGCTCAAGAATCAGGTTCGCGGACTGGAAACCGATGCGCCACGCGGTGGTGGTTGGCAGGTTGC
Organism: Pseudomonas sp. NPDC086112; assembly: GCF_044746425.1. Lineage (NCBI taxonomy): Bacteria > Pseudomonadati > Pseudomonadota > Gammaproteobacteria > Pseudomonadales > Pseudomonadaceae > Pseudomonas > Pseudomonas sp. NPDC086112. The sequence goes on from NZ_JBIVCD010000002.1 coordinate 181,195, forward strand.
GCACATCCACCGAATAGAAATTGCGCCCGGTGGGCAGCACGTCCAGACGGCCGCGACTCGGCGCGCCGCTAGGCCCGGCGGGGACGAATCGACCACTGAGGGCGTCCAGCAGGCCGCGCATTTCCGCCGGGCCGCAGGCGTCCAGGCGTGGGGCAACGACTTCGCGCAGGCTGTCGATGATGGCGTTCACTTCAGACCAACCTGCCTCCTGTGGGAGCGGGCTTGCTCGCGAAAGCGGAGTGCCAGTCGACATTGATTTGCCTGACACACCGCTTTCGCGAGCAAGCCCGCTCCCACAGGGGCCGGGTTGGGCTTGAGGCTGGTCTAACGTGTATGAAATCAGTTGAGTGGCGAACAGCTCCAGACGTTCACGGGTATCCCCCGCCGTACGCCACAGTTCATCGCTGACCGACAGCAATGCCTCCGGTCGAGGTCCGCTCCAAGGCTCGGCCAAAACGCAATCCAGCGGGTCGAAACCCAACGCAAACGCCTTGGCCAGCGCCCGCAACAAACTCGATTGCGCCCCACGACCATCGCCGCGAGGAATACGCAGCAAAGCTAACAAAGTGTCGATGCGCAACCGCCCCACTGGCGACTCGCCAAACACGTGCAGGCCGTCGCGGATCTGCGACTCCTTCAAGTCGCACAGGTACGTGTCCAGGCGCGGCAACCAGATCGCCGCATCGGCATCGCTGTCGAGTCTCTCGTCCAGTTGCAGTTCACGGTCGATGTGCGTGTCACGCACCAATTGCAGAATGTCGCGCTGCAGTTCCCGGGCGCGGCGCGGATCGAGCAATTGTGCTTCGTAATATTCGTCGGCCAACAATTCGAGATTGCGCAGCGGACCGTAGGTTTCGGCGCGGGTCAGCGGCGGCATCAGGTGATCGATGATCACCGCTTGGGTGCGGCGCTTGGCCTGGGCGCCCTCACCCGGGTCGTTGACGATGAACGGATAGATGTTCGGCAGCGGCCCGAGCAACGCATCCGGCCAGCAGTTTTCCGACAGCCCGACGCCCTTGCCCGGCAGCCATTCGAGGTTGCCGTGCTTGCCCACATGGATCACGCCGTGAGCGCCATAGGTGTTGCGCAACCAGAAGTAGAACGCCAGATAACCGTGAGGAGGCACCAGGTCCGGGTCGTGATAGACAGCACTTGGATCGACCTGATACCCCCGGGCCGGCTGAATGCCAACAAAGGTCAGGCCGAAGCGCAGACCGGCAATCATCATTCGTCCGCCACGGAACATCGGATCGTTTTCGGCCGAGCCCCAACGCTCCAGCACCGCCTGACGATTGGCCTCGGGCAGCGCGTTGAACATCAGGTTGTAGTCGTCCAGCGCGAGGCTTTGATGACAGGGACGCTGATCGAGGGTGTCGAGGTCGTTGCTGACGCCGCCGAGCAATTGCTGGATCAGCGCGGTGCCGCTGTCCGGCAACTCGGCCGGCAGCGGATAACCTTCGGCGCGCAGCGCGCGGAGGATGTTCAATGCCGCAGCCGGAGTATCAAGGCCAACGCCATTGCCGATGCGCCCATCGCGAGTCGGGTAGTTGGCGAGGATCAGGGCGATGCGTTTTTCGCCGTTGGGCACCCGCGCCAGATCGATCCAGCGCCGCGCCAGTTCGGCGACAAAATCCATGCGCTCAGGTTGCGGCCGGTAGCAGACCACGTCTGACTGACTGCGCTCACTGCGCCAGGCCAGGTCCTTGAAACTGATCGGCCGGCTGATGATCCGCCCGTCCAGCTCCGGCAGCGCGATGTGCATCGCCAGGTCGCGGGGACCGAGGCCTTGTTCGCTGGCGCGCCAACCGGGTTCATTGTCTTGGGCGCAGATCGCCTGGATCACTGGAATGTTGCGGCGAAACGGTCGCAGATGCGGCGCTTCGGGGCTGGACTGGGCGAAACCGGTGGTGTTGAGAATCACCCCCGCTTCGACTTCATCCAGCAAGTCCTCGACCATCGTCAGGCAGCCGGGCTCTTTCAAACTGGCCAGCGCAATCGGCAACGGGTTCAACCCCGCCGCCTGCAAACGCTGGCAGAAAATATCGATGAAACCGGTGTTCGCCGCCTGCAAATGCGAGCGGTAAAACAGCACCGCCGCCACCGGCTGATCAGCTTGCCAGTCGGCTTGCCAATCACTCAACTCAGCGGGGCTTTTGTGCGGGTGGTAGATCGCCGTGCGTGGCAGGGTTTGCGGCTCGGACCATGAGTAGTCGCGATCCAGCCAACGACTGGCGAGGCAGCGAAACAGGTCGAGCGCGTTGGCCATGCCGCCCTGACGCAGGAAGTGCCAGAGCCGGTCGCGGTCTTGCGCGGTTACGGTGCTCAGGTCACTGAGTTCCGGGTCCGGGCGATCGTCCCCCGGCACCAGAATCAGCTGCACACCGCGCTCGGACAATTCCACCAGCCGCTCAATGCCGTAACGCCAATAGGCGATGCCGCCGTGCAGCGAGATCAGAATCACCTTGGCGTGGCGCAGCACTTCGTCGACGTAGAGATCGACCGAGGCGTGATTCTGCACCTGCATCGGGTTGGCCAGGCGTACGCTCGGGTAATCGTCGGGCAACTGCTGCGCCGCTTCGGCAAGCAACGCCAGGCTGGAATCGCCGCTGCACAGAATCACCAGCTCGGCGGGGGTTTGTCCAAGGTCGGCAATGTTGTCATCCGACACGAAACCGCCGGGCTGGGTCCTGAGCAGGTGCATGGTTTAAACGCTGAGCGCAGCGCGCAATTGCGCTTCGAGCGCCGCAGCATCCAGCGCCTGACCGATCAACACCAGACGGGTGGTGCGCGCTTCTTCAGCGCCCCACTGACGGTCGAAGTGCTTGTCGAAACGCGTGCCCACACCCTGGATCAACAGGCGCATCGGCTTGTTCGGTACCGCCGCGAAACCTTTGACCCGCAGGATGCCGTGCTGGACCACCAGTTGCGTCAGCGCGTCCATCAGCAGGCTTTCGTCGGCTTGTGGCAGCTCGATGGAGATGGAATCGAACGCGTCATGGTCATGATCGTGATCGTCTTCGCCTTCATGGTGATGATCGTGATGGCTGTGGCGGCTGTCGATGTGTTCTTCGGAGCCGGCACCGAGGCCGATCAGCACGTCCAGTGGCAGACGACCGCTGCTGGCCTCGATCACTTTCACCGCTGGCGGCAGTTCTTCGGCGACTTCCAGGCGCACGCGGGCCAGGTCTGCGGCGCTGATCAGGTCGGCCTTGTTGAGGATCACCAGATCGGCGCTGGCCAGTTGGTCGGCGAACAGCTCGTGCAGCGGCGATTCGTGGTCCAGGTTCGGGTCGAGTTTGCGCTGGGCATCGACCTGGTCCGGGAACGCCGCGAAGGTACCAGCAGCGACGGCCGGGCTGTCGACCACGGTGATCACCGCGTCAACCGTGCAGGCGCTGCGGATTTCTGGCCACTGGAAGGCTTGAACCAAAGGCTTCGGCAGGGCCAGGCCGGACGTTTCGATCAGGATGTGGTCGAGGTCGCCACGACGGGCCACCAGTTGGCGCATCACCGGGAAGAATTCTTCCTGAACCGTGCAGCATAGGCAGCCGTTGGCCAGTTCGTAAACGCGTCCGTTGGCTTCTTCTTCGGTGCAGCCGATCGAGCACTGTTTGAGGATTTCACCGTCGATGCCCAGCTCGCCGAACTCGTTGACGATCACCGCGATACGGCGGCCCTGGGCGTTGTCGAGCATGTGGCGCAGCAAGGTGGTTTTGCCCGAGCCGAGGAAGCCGGTAACGATGGTGACGGGGAGTTTGGCCAGTGTTTTCATCGGATGCCCTTTGGCAAGGTGGCGGGCATACGGGACGACAATCGCAGCGGCGGATGCACGCGCGCAAGAGTTCCGCCACCGGATCACCCCGCCCGGTTGTAGTGAGAATCTGTATCGAGGCAGGTCTCCTGGCTGACGGTGTGCCAATCGTTCGACTGGCGTTTGCTGCGCCTTCCCGCGAACCTGATAGATCAGTGTTTGCAGTGGCGTGGCAGCGAACATCACCGTTCACAGTTGCGGGGGCAGCCGCGGCATCGACCGCGTTCCCTTCTTAGCTTCGGCAGACGCCGAAGAACCTCGAAAGCGCAAGGCTACGCATCGTGTGGGGGCGGGTCAATGTCCACCTGAGTTCTGTGGCGCCTGAGCCGACGCCTTCGCGAGCAAGCCCGCTCCCACATTTGAAATGCGTTCCCCTGTGGGAGCGGGCTTGCTCGCGAAAGGAGCGACTCGGTATCCAAGTGAGAACCCATGCCAATTGACGCCCAACCCCCGCCCATGCTCTCCTACACGCCTTGTTACGGGTGCCCTTCACAGGGTGAAACGGGAAACCGGTGAATCATGTGCTTTACTCTAAAGCCATGTCAGTCCGGTGCTGCCCCCGCAACGGTAAGCGAGTGAAGCGTCAAATCCACTGTGCCCGTCATACGGCATGGGAAGGTGATGCTTGCAGGTTTGGGCACAAGCCCTGCCCCTCGCGAGCCCGGAGACCGGCCCGCAACACAAAGTGACTTTTACGTTCACTGAATAACAAACCCGCGGTGGGCGGGCGCTGTTCGAAATCTCTGCGTGCCACGGCGTACGGAGGTTTTCATGCGCTCTATTCACCCGCTGACAGACCAGAGGGAAGCGCCATGTCGATCATCAGCAGCACCGCCAGCAACACCGATAAAAAGAGCACGATCAGCACCACCACTACCCTGAGCCAACGCCTGACCGCCGCTTTTTGTGCGTCGATTCTTGGCGCCAGCCTTGTGTATTTCGCCGGTTTCTCGCACATCGAAGCGGTACACAACGCCGCGCACGATACCCGTCACAGCGCCGCATTCCCGTGCCATTGAGACCTGCTGACATGATCAAGCGTATTGCGCAAACCGCAGGTTTCACCGGGCTGCTGGCCGCCCTGCTGCTGACCCTGCTGCAAAGCTTCTGGGTGGCTCCGCTGATTCTGCAGGCCGAGACCTACGAAAAATCCGAGCCGGCCGCGGTTGAAATCCACGAGCACGCCGCGGGAGCTGTCACCGCTCACACCCACGATGCCGAAGCCTGGGAGCCGGAAGACGGCTGGCAGCGCGTGCTGTCGACCACCGGCGGCAATCTGGTGGTAGCGGTGGGTTTCGCCCTGATGCTCGCGGGCCTCTACACCTTGCGCGCTCCACGCCGCACCTCTCAGGGCCTGCTCTGGGGTCTGGCCGGTTACGCGACGTTCGTGCTGGCGCCCACCCTCGGCCTGCCACCTGAGCTGCCGGGCACTGCCGCGGCGGATCTGGCGCAACGGCAGATCTGGTGGATTGGCACTGCCGCCTCCACCGCTGTCGGCATCGCGCTGATCGTGTTCAGCCGCCACTGGCTGATGAAGATCCTTGGTGTGGCGATCCTGGCCGTGCCTCATGTGATTGGCGCGCCGCAACCGGAAGTCCATTCGATGCTCGCGCCGCAAGCCCTGGAAGCGCAGTTCAAAATCGCTTCGCAGCTGACCAACATGGCGTTCTGGCTGGCCTTGGGCCTGATCAGCGCCTGGTTGTTCCGCCGCAAAAGCGATGGCCAATACTGCGCATGACTGACGTCAGCGCAGCGCCGACCCTGGTGGTCGGCCTGGGCTGCCAGCGCGGCTGCCCCGTCAGCACGCTGCGGGCGCTGCTTGATCAAGCGTTACAGGCCCATCAAATCGAGCTCCGTGAGATCAAGGCCCTGGCCAGTATCGACCTGAAGCGCGAAGAACCCGCCCTGATCGAACTGGCCGAACAGCTGGCATTGCCGTTGATGTATTTCAGCAGCGAACAATTGGCCGGTTATGAACCGCAACTCAGCCACCACTCGGACATCGCGTTCGAACGCACCGGCTGTTACGGCGTAGCGGAAAGTGCCGCGCTGGCACTGGCCGAACAATTGGCTCAGGCACCGGCAAAGTTGCTGATTCCGCGACAAAAATACGCCCAGGCCACCCTCGCATTGGCCAGCGCCGCGTAAAATCCCCGATAATCCCCGCCTTCGATCATGAGCAATCTTCATCTGAAGCGTGCCCATACCCTTTTTCTGACAGGAAACGACGATGACCGTCTACTTCATTGGCGCAGGCCCCGGCGACCCGGAACTGATCACCGTCAAAGGCCAGCGGCTGATTCGTAGCTGCCCGGTCATCATCTATGCAGGCTCCCTGGTCCCCGCCGCTGTACTGGACGGCCACCGCGCCGAACAGGTGGTCAACAGCGCCGAATTGCACCTGGAACAGATCATCGAGCTGATCAAGACCGCCCATGCCAACGGCCAGGACGTAGCCCGGGTGCACTCCGGCGATCCGAGCCTGTACGGGGCGATTGGCGAGCAGATTCGCTACTTGCGTGAACTCGACATCCCTTTCGAGATCATTCCCGGCGTCACCGCCACCGCCGCCTGCGCGGCGCTTTTGGGTGCTGAACTGACCCTGCCGGACGTGTCACAAAGCGTGATTCTGACCCGCTACGCCGACAAGACCGCGATGCCGGCCGGTGAAGAACTGGGCAGTCTGGCGCAGCATGGGGCGACCATGGCGATCCACTTGGGGGTCAATCATCTGGAGAAAATCCTTGCTGAATTGCTGCCGCACTACGGCGCCGATTGCCCGATCGCGGTGATTCATCGGGCGACCTGGCCGGATCAGGATTGGGTGGTGGGGACGCTGGCGGATATTGCCGGGAAGGTTCAAGCCAAGGGATTTCGCCGGACGGCGCTGATTCTGGTGGGCCGGGTGTTGGGCAGCGATCACTTCAGTGAATCATCGTTGTATCGCGCGGGGCATGCGCATTTGTATCGCCCATAGGCCCTATTCGCGAGCAAGCCCGCTCCCACAGTGGATCTGCTTCGAACACCAATACTGTGTCCAGTGAAGATCTAATGTGGGAGCGGGCTTGCTCGCGAAGGCGTCAGTGAACTTCACCCCAAAAAAAAACGGTGCTCACGGGCACCGTTTTTTTAGGTTTGCAGCGAACACCTTAGTAGTAGGCGTTTTCTTTCTGCGTATGGTCGGTCACGTCACGAACGCCCTTGAGCTCAGGAATACGCTCAAGCAAGGTGCGCTCGATGCCTTCCTTCAAGGTGACGTCTGCCTGGCCGCAGCCCTGGCAACCGCCGCCGAATTTCAGCACAGCGATGCCGTCTTCGACCACATCGATCAGGCTGACCTGACCGCCGTGACTGGCCAGCCCCGGGTTGATTTCGGTTTGCAGATAGTAGTTGATGCGCTCGTTGACCGGGCTGTCGGCGTTGACCATCGGTACTTTGGCGTTTGGCGCCTTGATGGTCAGTTGGCCGCCCATGCGGTCGGTGGCGTAGTCGACTACCGCATCGTCCAGAAATGCTTCGCTGAACGAGTCGATGTAAGCGGTGAAGCTTTTGAGCCCCAGCGCCGTGTCTTCAGGTTTTTCTTCGCCCGGCTTGCAGTAGGCAATGCAGGTTTCGGCGTACTGGGTGCCAGGCTGGGTGATAAAGACGCGGATGCCGATACCCGGGGTGTTCTGCTTGGAGAGCAGATCAGCCAGATAATCGTGGGCGGCGTCGGTAATGGTAATAGCGGTCATGGAAACTCCTCGCAGGCTTGGACGCAGTTTACGCCAATCATCGCGCCGGACAAAGTCCTAGTATTTTTGTCGGGAAAGATGCGCTGATCCAATGTGGGAGCGGGCTTGCTCGCGAAGGCGACGGCACCGTCAACATTGATGTTGCCTGACACACCGCTTTCGCGAGCAAGCCCGCTCCCACACTGAATCGCAGGCACCTCAGAGATTCTCATAGCGGTTCATGTCCAGCACGCCCTCTTCCACCGGGTCGGTGTCGTGGATGTAGCGGCTCAGATCATGGAAATATTGCCAGAACTGCGGATGACTGCGGCGAATGCCCCAGCGTTCGACGATTTTCTCGAAACTGGCAGCGTCCTTCGCGGTTTCCATCGCATCAACGAAAGCGGGCACTTGGCCGGCCGGAATGTTGAACATGAAGTTCGGGTAGCTGCTGAGTACACCCGGATAAATCGTCAACGTATCGAGCCCCGGCTGATAGCGCCGCGACTCACCCAGCAGGAACGCCACGTTGCTGTGGGCCCGGTTGCGCAGCAGGCTATAGACCCCGCGCTTGCCGCTTTGAGTCTCGATGCGCAGCATCGTGGCTTCTGGCAATTGATCGATGACCTTCAGCCCCGCAGACGGACGTGAAGTCAGGCGGCTCAAGGCCTGTTCGGCGTTCTGCAAGGCCAGATCGATGTTCGGCCGCGAGCAGTAGGCACCGTCGCAGCGGTTGATCGGGTCGGGGTTGGCGTTGAGTTCGCCGTACCGGGCCAGCAATTGCAGGGCGAAATCGCGTTTCGGGTCCTTTTCGTCCAGCGTCAGTGCCGTGGGTTTGTCGTTGTCGATGTACTCGTAATCCAGCCACATCTTGAGCTTGCCGCCGTTCTGGTACCAATCGTCGAGGTAGCCGTCCCGCGAGTCGGCTGGCATCAAGCGCAAGAAGTTCTGCTCGGCACCGTTGCGAATCAGGTCGAAGTACAACCGGGTCTGGGCCTGATGGGATACATTGCCGAACACATCGAAGTTGACTGCCAACTGGTAATACGTGCGTTCCAGCAACGGGAAATCGAACAGCCAAATGGTTTGCGGGACGTCACCGATCAGGCCTTTGTTCACCGAGGCGCTGTCGAAATGCCGGAAAATACTCAGCAAAGCGTTGTCATTGCCGGCCCACAGGGTCGACCAGCTCGGTGCCGGCAGGTCGGCGTAGCTGTCCCGGCGCAAGGCTTCGTATTCGTTGCGTTTGTCACGGTAGTCGCGCCATAGGCTCAGGACACTGCCAACATCATCGTTCTGCCCTGGCATCGCCAGCAACGGCGTGGCCTGGCCGCGATAATTCGGGTCGGTGATATAGAGGTCATGCTCCGGGGCCTGGAACAACGCCCAGAAGTTGTCGCGAATCACGTCGGTGGCGATCTGGCCGCGGCAGACCGGGCCACGAATAAAGGTGCGCACAAAGTATTCGGCGTTATCGAGCATGAACTGGTAACGCGCCTGAGCCGGGATAGCCTCAAAGGTCGTGAACGGATTGGCCCGTCGCTCCGGCCCATAACCTGGCAGCGCGTTGACCTGCCAGTTGCCGCTGTAGAACAGGCTTTTGATCCGCGCCATCTTCGCCGCGCTGAGCGGATAGGTGATGTGGGTCTTGTGCACGATCACGCCTTGCACCGGCCACAAACGGTAGTAGACCTGAGTGCCCGGATCGTCATTCGGGCGGCGAGTGTTGATCAAGTCAATGGGCTGTCCCGTCGGTGTGCGCGAACGTACCCACTGAAAGAAATGCCCCGGCTCGCCGTCCTTGAAATAGAGGTGCGCCAAAAACCAGTGCTCGAACAGCCAGCGCCCGACCAGACTCTCCCGGGCACCCGGCGCGTTGAGCAGGTTTTCCCACTGCACCACCTGCAAGGCTTCCTTGGCGCTGGGCACCAGGCCCTGTTCATCGATTGGCGCGCCGGAGGCCAGCCAACGTTGCAACGTCTGGTATTGCTGATCGGTCAGGCCGGTGACCGCCAACGGCATGCCTTCTTTCGGGTGGGAGCTGGCGTAGCCGTCGAACTCCGCCGGCATGGCGCACATATTTTCCCTATTCAGGCCAAGGACGATGTCTTCCGGCAATTTGGCGTTGGGTTGCAACGGCGTTTTGTGGCCCAGTTCGAGCATGCGCGCCATCAGCGCCGCCTGGCTGCCTTGGGCGTCGAGCACAGAATAAAAGCCTTTTTGCTGCCAGGCGCGTTTGCCAAAGGCGTCATAAAACAGCCGGGTCGGCGCTGCGGCCTGTCTGCGTTCGCCATCATAAACGGGCGCCTTGGTTGCACCTCGGGCCGCCCCTTCACCACTGCCCAGATTGAGCTGACAGGCGGAGTCGTAGCAGGCATGGCAGGCCACGCACTTTTCAGTGAAGATCGGTTGGATGTCCCGGGCGTAGGAAATGTCCGGACCTTGCGCAGCGGCGCCCCCGCTTAAAAACAGCATCAATAGGCTGGTGACGACGCGATACGACATATCCCTGGTCCTGATCATGAGAAAACGCCGCGATTCTACCGGTCTGGCCTGCGCACCAACATGAACGATATTCATGCAAAACCCGTACATGCTCCAAAAGCGCACAGGTTTGTTATCATTCCGGCCCTTCGTCATGGCCTTACCGAGTAGTCCAAATGTCCGATCGCAGCGTTCGCCTTCAAGCTCTCAAGCACGCCCTCAAAGAGCGCATCCTGATTCTCGATGGCGGCATGGGTACGATGATCCAGAGCTACAAGCTCGAGGAGCAGGATTACCGTGGCAAACGCTTCGCCGACTGGCCGAGCGATGTCAAAGGCAACAACGACTTGTTGGTGCTGACACGTCCTGACGTGATTGGCGGCATCGAGAAGGCCTATCTGGACGCCGGCGCCGACATACTGGAAACCAACACCTTCAACGCCACCCGGATTTCCATGGCCGATTACGGCATGGAAGAACTCGCCTACGAATTGAACGTAGAAGGCGCTCGCCTGGCCCGCAAGATTGCCGATGCGAAAACTCTCGAGAACCCGGACAAGCCGCGTTTCGTCGCTGGCGTACTCGGCCCGACCAGCCGCACCTGCTCGCTGTCGCCGGACGTGAACAACCCTGGCTACCGCAACGTGACCTTCGATGAGCTGGTGGAGAACTACACCGAAGCCACCAAAGGCCTGATCGAAGGCGGCGCCGACCTGATCCTGATCGAAACCATCTTCGATACCCTCAACGCCAAAGCGGCGATCTTCGCCGTGCAAGGCGTGTTCGAAGAACTGGGCGTCGAGTTGCCGATCATGATCTCCGGCACCATCACCGATGCCTCCGGCCGCACCCTGTCGGGCCAGACCACCGAAGCGTTCTGGAACTCCGTGGCCCACGCCAAACCGATTTCGGTCGGCCTGAACTGCGCCCTCGGGGCCAGCGAGTTGCGCCCGTACCTGGAAGAACTGTCGAACAAGGCCAACACCCACGTTTCCGCGCACCCGAACGCCGGCCTGCCAAACGAATTCGGCGAGTACGACGAGCTGCCGGCCCAAACCGCCAAGGTCATCGAAGAATTCGCCCAAAGCGGCTTCCTGAACATCGTCGGCGGCTGCTGCGGCACCACGCCGGGGCACATCGAAGCCATCGCCAAAGCGGTGGCCGGCTATGCGCCGCGCGAGATTCCGGACATTCCCAAGGCTTGCCGCCTGTCGGGCCTGGAACCGTTCACCATTGATCGCAGCTCGTTGTTCGTCAACGTCGGCGAGCGGACCAACATCACCGGTTCCGCCAAGTTCGCCCGTCTGATCCGTGAAGACAACTACACCGAAGCCCTGGAAGTCGCCCTGCAGCAGGTCGAAGCCGGCGCCCAGGTGATCGACATCTACATGGTCGAAGGTATGCTCGTTTCGAAGATGGCCATGGTGACCTTCCTCAATCTGATTGCCGGTGAACCGGACATCTCCCGCGTGCCGATCATGATCGACTCCTCCAAATGGGAAGTGATCGAAGCCGGCCTCAAGTGCATCCAGGGCAAGGGCATCGTCAACTCGATCAGCATGAAAGAAGGCGTCGAGCAGTTCATTCATCACGCCAAACTGTGCAAACGCTACGGCGCCGCGGTGGTGGTGATGGCCTTCGACGAAGCTGGCCAGGCCGACACCGAAGCGCGCAAGAAAGAAATCTGCAAACGCTCCTACGATATTCTGGTCAACGAAGTCGGCTTCCCGCCGGAAGACATCATCTTCGACCCGAACATCTTCGCCGTGGCCACTGGTATCGAAGAACACAACAACTACGCTGTGGACTTCATCAACGCCTGCGCCTACATCCGCGACGAACTGCCGTACGCCCTGACTTCCGGCGGCGTGTCGAACGTGTCGTTCTCGTTCCGTGGCAACAACCCGGTGCGCGAGGCAATTCACTCGGTGTTCCTGCTGTATGCGATCCGTAATGGCCTGACCATGGGTATCGTCAACGCCGGCCAACTGGAGATCTACGACCAGATCCCTGCCGAGCTGCGCGACGCCGTCGAAGACGTGATCCTCAACCGCACTCCGGAAGGCACCGACGCCCTCCTCGCCATCGCCGACAAGTACAAGGGCGACGGCAGCGTCAAGGAAGCCGAGACCGAAGAGTGGCGCAACTGGGACGTCAACAAGCGTCTGGAACATGCACTGGTCAAAGGCATTACCACCCACATCGTCGAAGACACCGAAGAGTCGCGTCAGTCCTTTGCACGCCCGATCGAAGTGATCGAAGGGCCGCTGATGTCCGGTATGAACATCGTCGGCGACCTGTTCGGTGCCGGTAAAATGTTCCTGCCGCAGGTAGTGAAGTCCGCCCGCGTGATGAAGCAGGCCGTGGCCCACTTGATCCCGTTCATCGAGCTGGAAAAAGGTGACAAGCCGGAAGCCAAGGGCAAGATCCTGATGGCCACGGTCAAGGGCGACGTACACGACATCGGCAAGAACATCGTCGGCGTGGTGCTGGGCTGCAACGGCTACGACATCGTCGACCTTGGCGTGATGGTGCCGGCGGAGAAGATCCTGCAAGTCGCCAAAGAACAGAAATGCGACATCATCGGCCTGTCCGGCTTGATCACGCCTTCACTGGACGAGATGGTTCACGTGGCCCGCGAGATGCAGCGTCAGGACTTCCATTTGCCGCTGATGATCGGTGGCGCGACCACGTCCAAGGCGCACACGGCGGTGAAGATCGAGCCCAAGTACAGCAACGACGCGGTGATCTACGTCACCGACGCCTCCCGCGCTGTGGGCGTGGCGACGCAACTGCTGTCCAAGGAATTGAAGGCCGGTTTCGTCGAGAAGACTCGCCTGGAATACATCGACGTTCGCGAGCGCACCGCCAACCGCAGCGCCCGCACCGAACGCCTGAGCTACCCGGTGGCCATCGCCAAGAAGCCGCAGTTCGACTGGGGCAGCTACGAACCTGTCAAACCGACGTTCACCGGCGCCAAGGTGCTGGATAACATCGACCTGAAGGTGCTGGCCGAGTACATCGACTGGACACCGTTCTTCATCTCCTGGGACCTGGCCGGTAAATTCCCGCGCATCCTCAAGGATGAAGTGGTCGGTGAAGCCGCCACCGCGCTGTACGCCGATGCCCAGGAAATGCTCGCCAAGCTGATCGACGAAAAACTCATCAGCGCCCGTGCGGTGTTCGGTTTCTGGCCGGCCAATCAGGTGCGCGACGATGACATCGAAGTCTACGGCGATGACGGCAAGCCATTGGCCAAGCTGCACCACTTGCGCCAGCAGATCATCAAGACCGACGGCAAACCGAACTTCTCCCTGGCCGACTTCGTTGCGCCCAAGGACAGCGGCGTGACCGACTACGTGGGGGGCTTCATCACCACCGCCGGGATCGGCGCCGAAGAAGTGGCCAAGGCCTATCAGGATGCGGGCGACGACTACAACTCGATCATGGTCAAGGCCCTGGCCGACCGCCTGGCCGAGGCCTGTGCCGAGTGGCTGCACCAACAGGTGCGTAAAGATTACTGGGGCTACGCCAAGGACGAGACGCTGGACAACGAGGCGCTGATCAAAGAGCAATACACCGGCATCCGCCCTGCTCCAGGCTACCCGGCCTGCCCGGATCACACCGAGAAAGCCACGCTGTTCAAACTGCTGGACCCGGAAGCGGAAGAACTCAAAGCCGGCCGCAGCGGCGTGTTCCTCACCGAGCACTACGCCATGTTCCCGGCGGCAGCGGTCAGCGGCTGGTACTTCGCTCACCCGCAGGCGCAGTATTTCGCCGTGGGCAAGATCGACAAGGATCAGGTGCAGAGCTACACCTCGCGCAAAGGCCAGGAGCTGAGCGTGACCGAGCGTTGGCTGGCGCCTAACCTGGGTTACGACAACTAACCCCCCATCCCCTGTAGGAGCGAGGCTTGCCCGCGAAGAACGATAACGCGGTCTCACAGGGAACCGCATTATCGTTCTTCGCGGGCAAGCCTCGCTCCTACAGGACTGCGTGGATTGTCTATGCTTGCTTTACATGCATGCGTGACGGGGGATTTATGGACGATCCAGTCGACAACAACAAGCCACCGACCTTCTGGCAGATGCTGCACAGCGTCTTGGCGGCGGCGTTCGGGGTGCAGAGCGGGAAGAACCGGGCCCGGGATTTCACCCACGGTAAGCCGAGTCATTTCGTGATTTTGGGGATTCTGTTCACGGCAGTGTTCGCGTTGACGCTGTTTGGCATCGTCAAACTGGTGGTGTACCTGGCGGGTATCTGAACCGGCTCAGTGCATCAGGGCTTGCAAGCTGAACGGGTAGCGATACGACGTCGGTCGCCCCTTGGCGGAGAGCTTCTGGAAATCCACGCCATAATCCTGAGTCGCACTCAACGCCAGCAACCGCTTGGCTTGTGCGTGATTGATCAGCTGCAACAATGGAATCTGCCGGTCGCGCCCGCCGTACTGGCTGACGTCCACGCCCTGCTCGTAGTCATGCAGTTGCACCAAGGCCCAACCACCCAGAGTGAAGTGCCCGCCCAACAGCACACTCAACCGCCCTTCCAACAGCGCCTGTAACGCAGTCGGTGAATTGTTGACGGCGCTGAACAGCGCGTCCTTGCCGGGTTGGCCGCCCGTTTCGGCGTAGGCCTGCATGGCACCAAAGGCCATTTCATCGTTGGCCGACCAGACCAGCGACGTTTGCGGATAACGCTTGAACAATAACCGGGCCTGTTCATAGGCGCGCTCGCGGGTCCAGCCGCCATAGACCAACTGGCGCAACCGCACTTCAGGGTGTTCGGCCAATGCCCGCATCATGCCCTTCTCACGCTGTTGCGCGGCTGGCGTGATCTTCAGGCCGGAGAAGGCCACGAGATCAATGACCTGACCGGGCGCGACCGGTCGATGCAGGCGAATCAGCTCCTTGAGCATCAAGTAGCCGCCCTCCTCATTGTTGGGCACCAGGCTGCCCAACCAGTCGGGATACTTCTGCGGCTGGGCGCCGAGCAAGCGCATCTGGTCTGCGGTCAGGCCGTTGTTGACCAAAAACAGCTTCACACCGCTGCCTTGAGCCAGGCGCAGGATTTCGGGCGCAACATACAGTTCGTTGACGAACACCAGATAATCCGGTCGATTCGGCCCTTGCAGGGCTTCGCGGGCTTGCTTGAGTGTGGTTTCAGCGTTTCGCTCGGAATACTGGATGCGCAAATCCATGCCCAGGTTCTTGGCTGCGGCCTGCATGAACTGCGAGTAACTGACCCAGAACACCTCTTGGGTAGTCCCGGGATTGAGGAACAATACGGACGCGGCCTGGGCACACGGTCCCAAGACCGTACCAAGCGCCAGCACTACACCACAGAAGAACTTCAACATTAATCGTCCGAGCCCCGAAAATCCGCTGCGCATTATAGCCAGCGAATTCCCTTGGAACGGCGCTTATTCCGGCTTCTGTCCGACAATCGTCGGCGCCGGGCCCGGACGGGGTCGTTTATTGATGACTGACCCAGAACACCGCTGTGCCCACGACCAGGATGATCAGGAACAAAATCGCCCAGGCATCGACCGTGCTATCGCTTTTCCCTGCTTTGGTTGGGTTGCTCATTGCATCGCCTCTTGTCGGTTTTATCGGTGATTGCATAAAGACTCGACCACAGTTAAGACGATGATTGCCCGCACCACAAATGTGGGTTTTACCCCCATGAGTTTCATTAGTCGTTTTGGTTCTTTGCATATACTCAAACATCACTTTTGCGCATAACTGCAAACTGGTATCTTGCGTCGGCTCCGTTGGGAGTGCGCGGCCGTGCGCGCAGAATTGCCGAGGCTGTATCGGATGAAAGCTAGCGAAAACGCAGCTGTATCCAACCGGCCCAAGCCTGAGAACAGGACTTATATGTACGTATACGACGAGTACGATCAGCGGATCATCGAGGACCGCGTCAAGCAGTTCCGTGATCAGACCCGACGCTATCTGGCAGGCGAGCTGAGCGAAGAAGAATTCCGCCCCCTGCGCCTGCAAAATGGCCTTTACATCCAGCGCTTTGCCCCGATGCTGCGGGTGGCGGTGCCTTATGGCCAACTGACTTCGCGCCAGACGCGAATGATGGCCAAAATTGCCCGCGACTACGACAAGGGCTACGCCCACATCAGTACCCGGCAAAACGTGCAGTTCAACTGGCCGGCCCTGGAAGATATCCCGGACATCCTGGCTGAACTGGCGACCGTGCAGATGCATGCGATCCAGACCAGCGGCAACTGCCTGCGCAACGTCACCACCGACCAGTTCGCCGGTGTCGCGGCCGACGAATTGATCGACCCGCGTCCATGGTGCGAAATCGTCCGCCAGTGGACCACGTTCCACCCGGAATTCGCCTACCTGCCGCGTAAATTCAAAATCGCCATCAACGGTTCGACGTCCGACCGTGCGGCCATTGAAGTCCATGACATTGGCCTTGAACCAGTGCACAACGCCGCGGGCGAACTGGGGTTCCGTGTGCTGGTCGGTGGCGGCCTGGGCCGTACGCCGGTGGTGGGCGCGTTCATCAACGAGTTCCTGCCGTGGCAGGACTTGCTGAGCTATCTCGACGCCATCCTGCGGGTTTACAACCGCTACGGCCGTCGCGACAACAAATACAAGGCGCGGATCAAGATTCTGGTCAAGGCCCTGACGCCTGAAGTGTTCGCGCAGAAAGTCGACGCGGAAATGGAACACCTTCGCGGTGGCCAGACCACGCTGACCGAGGCCGAAGTGCATCGCGTGGCCAAACACTTCGTTGATCCGGAGTACAAGGCGCTGGACAACCAGACCTTGGCGTTGGCCGAACTCGATAAAGAACACCCGGGCTTCGCGCGCTGGCGCACCCGCAACACCCTGACCCACAAGAAACCGGGTTACGTAGCCGTGACCCTGTCCCTGAAGCCGACCGGTGTTGCACCGGGCGACATCACCGACAAGCAGCTCGACGCCGTTGCCGACCTGGCCGATCGTTACAGCTTCGGTCAGCTGCGCACTTCCCACGAGCAGAACATTATTCTGGCCGACGTTGAACAGTCCCAACTGTTCGCGATGTGGGGCGAGTTGCGCGAGCAAGGTTTCGCCACACCGAACATCGGCTTGCTGACCGACATCATCTGCTGCCCTGGCGGTGATTTCTGCTCGCTGGCCAACGCCAAATCGATCCCGATCGCAGAGTCGATCCAGCGCCGTTTCGACGACCTGGACTACCTGTTCGACATTGGCGAACTGGACCTGAACATCTCTGGGTGCATGAACGCCTGTGGTCACCACCACGTCGGCCACATCGGCATTCTCGGGGTCGACAAGAAAGGCGAAGAGTTCTACCAGGTGTCCCTGGGTGGCAGCGCCAGTCGCGATGCAAGCCTGGGCAAGATCCTCGGCCCGTCCTTCGCACAGGAAGCCATGCCTGACGTGATCGAGAAGCTGATCGACGTGTACATCGAACAACGTACCGAAGACGAACGCTTCATCGACACCTATCAGCGTATCGGCATCGACCTCTTCAAGGAGCGCGTCTATGCAGCGAATAATTAAGAACAACGAAGTCGTCGACGAAACCTGGCACTTGCTGCCGAAAGATTTCAACATCGACGAGATCAGCAACTGCGACGACCTGATCGTCCCGCTGCAACTGTGGCGCGAACACAGCCGTATGCTCAAGGCTCGCGATGGCGGCCTGGGTGTGTGGCTGGATGCCGATGAAGAAGCCGAAGAAATCGGTGACGACGTAGATAATTTCCAGGTCATCGCCTTGAACTTTCCGGCCTTCACTGATGGGCGCAACTACTCCAACGCTCGCTTGCTGCGTGACCGTTACGGTTTCAAAGGCGAATTGAGGGCGATTGGCGATGTGCTGCGTGACCAGTTGTTCTACCTGCACCGCTGCGGTTTTGACGCGTTTGCGATTCGCGCCGATAAAGACCCGTACGAAGCCCTTGAAGGCCTCAAGGACTTCTCTGTGACCTATCAGGCCGCCACCGACGAACCGCTGCCGCTGTTCCGTCGCCGTTGATGTCCTGGCCTTGAACCCTTTGCGGGGTTCAAGGCCATCCTCTTCTAGGCCTGCTCGGTGATCACCGGAAAGGGCCGCCCCATCGCTACCCAATCGCGATAAAGCCTGGCCCGATCCTCCAGCGACATGAAAATCCCCAACGGATTTTCAGCATCGACCTCTGTGACCTCGACCACCCGGTTCAGCCAGTTCCACAACTCGTCCGATGCCTGCGCCTCGCTCAACAGTTGCCAGACCCTCGCTTGCAACGCCAGATAGTCGATCTGAAAGTCCGCCGTCAGGCTGAGCCCGTCGATGAGCCTCAGGAAACGATTGCCTGACGGCTTGACCGCCAGTTGCTGCCAGATCGTTCGCCTGACCTGCTGCAGCGCTTCTTCCCCCTGTTGTAACCACGCCTCTGGATTGCCATAACCGGGACCCGGCGCGTTCAACCACAGGTTGATCCCTGTGCGCTGTCGATGGCTGATCAGGCGCCGCAATGTGTCTTCGTCCGTTAACGGGCTGCCCCAAAGCTGCACTCGCCCCCGAACAATGGCCTGGCTCAACACCGCCGACGGAACCCGGGTGATCCGGTTGTCACGCAGGTCCAGCGACGTCAGGTAGGGCTCGTCCCTAATCCCGATCGGGCACGTACTGATCCCTGTTTTCCTCAAATTCACCTCGCGCAGGTTGTCCATCCCTAACAACACAGGCGAAACACTCAGGGGGTTTTCACTCAGGTCCAGTGATTGCAAGTTAATCAAGTCACTCAGTTGCGACGCCGTGTTCTCCCTGAATTTGAGAAACGTGTCTTTCAGATTCAGCGTTGTGAGATGGCTCATTCGCGGGATCGCAGGCGGCAAAACACTCTCCAGCTCCCCCATGGCGTTAGATAGCCGCAGATCGACTTTCTCCAGATTCAATACCCGCAGATTGGGGAAAGACTCCAGGAACCCGTTCAAGCTCTCACGCTCCGTCAGCTGAAATCCGCGCATCGACAACTCGATCACCTCGTTGAACTTGATGTTCATGATCGGCAAGCGGTGGTAGTCCTCGAAATCCAGATCCAGTTTGTATCCCGCTAACGCTTCGCCGGAATAAAGGCGATTGGCCTGCGGCGGACACTTTTGCCAGATTGAGATCAGCTCGTCAGCCAGTTCTATCCGGGTGTCGCGCTCGAGTTCCATCGTGTGCTGCACCAGCGCGACGTTATGCTCCGCGATTTGCGCATGAGTCATGCCCACAGCGTCCTCGTCGCCAGCGGCCAGAAAGTCGATGTCCATGTCATCGATATCCTGCAGGGACCGGTCGATCCAACTGGTCAAATCCGTACTCAATTGCTCAGACTGTTGCTTCAGACCATCGAGGCGTGATTGAGCGCTTGCTCCGGCATGTTGCAGCCATTCATCGGCCTGCGCGTTGCCGAAGTCGGGATAGAGGTCCTTGACTTGCAGTCTCATCGTCTCGTGAGTCAACGCTGCAGCCTGGAGGGTCGTCGGAAAGCCGCCGCCCCTCAAACCCTGCATTTCGAAAGGCAGCCCCCCGTCCATTCTGCCCAGGCCCAGGCCGAACTCGGCGCGCGATAGCGTCCGGTCACGAAGGTTGAGCTTCAGTTCGTTGGCCGGGCTCAGCGACTGCAACTGCAGCGCCGCCCGTTCATCCGCAGACAACACCCCGATGACGGCCCCGTAAAAGTCCGTGCGAGCGATGGCCTGGGCGGCCACATCGACGTATTGATAGTGGTCGCCGATTTTGATCAAGCGACGACAATCAGCCGCATCAAGCGAACCGCAACGATCCAGCAGCCGACCTTGCAGCGAGCCGTCTAGCACCTCGATTCGCAGGCCTTTTGGCCATCCGGGCAAGTTTCTCAGCGAATGCAAGGCCAGCGTGTCCGAATCGGAATGGGCCACGGATCGCAGATAAAGGCCTTCGTAAGCACGGGTCAGCCTCACATGCTGCTGATACTGGCGGGCCTTGCCATCCAGCTGCCTGAATACCCCCTTGATCTCGATCGCATCCGGCGTCTCTGTGAACGCTATGCCACAGCGATCAAGCATCTGCTCCACCGCACTTTTCGGCAGGCCGGGATATTGCTGTTGAAACAATCGGACCCATTCATGCTCCGAGTGCTGGAGTGCCTGATAACGCGTGTTGAACAACTCCACTCGCCGGGCCTGCAATGCCTCGTTCCCGTCAGCCTGCGCTTTATCGATGGCCTCCACGACGTCCTGATCGATTTTGAAGCGGCTGATAGTGTCGGCCAACACAGGCGTGGGTTGACGACCGGCCTGCATCATTCGCAGCAGATCGTCATCAACGGCGCTGACCTTGCCGATTTGCGTCAGCACTTCGTCGCTGAAGGCGTCCACCGGGGCGCCGATCCCTCGCAGCAGGCTCAGACGGGTCGGCATCTGCGCGGCCGACTCCAGAGGGGCGACATGAACGGGTGGAGCGTCCACCGGCATACCATCGAGCTGCACAGCGGGCTCCTCGGCCCCGTGCTCGGCCCTGGCCAGCGCGGCGGCCTCGGCGCCTTCGCCTTTTAACGAAGCGCCAGCCCCGGCCAGCGGCAGTGCATTGAGCAAGCCGAACACGGTTCGCGTCACGCCTTCAGAACGCTCACTGGCCGTTTTCCCCTCGATGGCCTCATCCAGACCGTAACCGGCGTCAATAAGCCCGGCCAGCACCAACAATCCCTCACCTCCGGGCACAAACAACGCCAATGGCCCGAACCGGTTGATCCATTGCACGATCGGCTCGACGAAAGCGCTCAGATTGTCACGGTTGACCTGGGCATCGTCGCGGATGGTCTTGACGCTGTCCTGGGCGGCCTGCTTCATGGAACTCACCAACTGCGCAAAAGGGTCGGATGCGCTGGGTGAGCGATCAAAATTGATGTAGTCGTCCGGATCCCAATGTCCATCATCGTTGAAGAACCCGGCATTCTTCGTCAGCTTGTGCATCCTGGGATAAACCGCCATGCCCTCCAGCGCGGTCAGTACCCCCGCATGAAAGGTGCCGTCCTCGCGATCCTCTTCGCAAAAGTGAGCCGCCAGTGCCTGTTTCGTATCGGCCTCCCTGCCCTGAGCCACGATCCATTGACGCAACTGCCGGCTATCGGTGAATTCGTGCAGCGGTGAAGAATTGCCGGGGATGTACAGCAGCACCCTGGCGCCTGATCGCGCTCGAAAACACCAGATATCGGTTGCCGTATAACGGTACAGTTTCAACCGACTCGCCTCGACGCTCGAAGGCATCCTTGTAGGCGCTTGCAGTTGCTCGATTGTCAGCGTTTCCCAAGTCTGCGCGGCAGGCAACCCGGCGGCTTGCATGGCGAGTTCCAGCCCCTTTCGGGACAGGCACCGTTCTTGATATTGCAGCCGGGCCGCCATGACGAAAGCCGCCTTGACTGATGTCCTCAGGGCATAAGGACCGGGAGCAGCAATGACCGCGTCCGACGGCCAGGCCTGATCAAGATAAGCCTGGTATCGACGGGAAAGAAACAACCCCCAGACCCACTGCTTGAAATCGGCAGGCCGCAGATTGATTTGCGTGTGCGGGCCATAGGATTGCGGAACCGTGGCGCGGTAAATGCCTTCATAGGTGTCGTGATTGCCGTTGCCTACATAGGCAAACTCATCGACCTTCTCGACAATGCGCACCGATGGCCCGATGTCGGGCGGTGTGTACAGCCCAAACGCGGTTTCGACGAAGCGCCCGTCGCCCACCGTCTGATAATTGCCAAGCAGCGCCTGGATCAGGGTGCGAGAACTTCCCACCCGCCCCTGGTGGACGCCGTTCTCAGGAGGATGCCCATGGTAGTTATAGTCGAGCGTTACCAGCAGGGCTGTCTGCGGATCAATGTCGGCTCCCCACTTCTCCTTGATCAAGCGCTCACCAAACTGAGCGGGGGTTTGCGCAAGTGCAGTCTCCACCGCGGCCTTCAGTTCGTTACGCATCAGGACATTGCGCGTTGGGGCGTCGCCATGGGCGTGATCATTCATGTACATTCCATTGCAAACTATTGGGAGCCACCAGAATATCCAGCCGCAACTCAAGCGTAAGTCGGAATGATCGGCAGGCCAGTTAGGACGTTTCGCAGAGTCCGCAGGAAAGTGAACAGTCTGAAATGCCGGACAAAAAAAACCGCGGAAATCCGCGGTTTGATTTTTTCCGGAGACGCCTGCCAGAGGCTTACCAGAAGCGTTGCTGAGTCAAGCGGCTCCACCAGCTCAGCAATACACGATCGACCGAACCGCTGGCCGCGATACCGATGCGCTCCTGCAGGCTTTTGCGTTCGGCGTAATGCAAGTGATAGAGCTCGGACTGTTTGGCGCGTTCGGCAAGGTATTCATCGCTGGTCTTGAGTTCATCCACCAGTTGCTTGTCGAGCGCCGCAATGCCCAGCCAGATTTCACCGGTGGCCACTTCGTCGATGGCCAATTGCGGGCGATAGCGGGAAACGAAATTCTTGAACAGCTGGTGGGTGATGTCCAGGTCTTCCTGGAATTTCTCCCGGCCCTTCTCGGTGTTTTCGCCAAACACTGTCAGGGTGCGCTTGTACTCGCCAGCCGTCAGTACTTCGAAGTCGATGTCGTGTTTTTTCAGCAGGCGATTGACGTTGGGCAACTGCGCCACAACACCGATCGAGCCGAGGATCGCGAATGGCGCACTGATAATCTTCTCGCCGATGCACGCCATCATGTAGCCGCCGCTGGCCGCGACCTTGTCGATGCACACGGTCAACGGCACGCCGGCTTCACGAATCCGCGCCAGTTGCGAAGACGCCAGGCCATAGCTGTGGACCATGCCGCCGCCGCTTTCCAGGCGCAGCACCACTTCATCCTTGGGCGTGGCGAGGGTCAGCAGCGCGGTGATTTCGTGGCGCAGGCTCTCAGTGGCTGACGCCCTGATGTCACCATCGAAATCCAGCACGAACACCCGTGGTTTGACCTCGGGTTTCTTCTTTTGCTTTTTCTCGGTTTTAGCCTGGGACTTGCGCAAGGCCTTGAGCTGATCCTTGTCGAGCAAGGTTTGCTCCAGGCGTTCGCGCAGCCCTTTGTAGAAATCATTGAGTTTGCTGACCTGCAGCTGACCGGCCGACTTGCGCCGACCTTTGCTGCGCAACGCCGCAAAACTGGCCAGGACCACCAGGATGGCAATCACCAGAGTCACGGTCTTGGCCAGAAAAATGGCGTACTCGAACAAAAGCTCCACAGGGACTCCTTCAATCAATGCGCGGGGTAAACACACGCGGGATACCTCCAGCATACCCATCCGCCGGCCCGACGGCCAGCCGTGAAACCTCTGGCAACAGGCCTGTAACGGGCATTTCAAACAAGCGTATGTTTTTTCATTGACAGCTCACCGCCATCCTCATAACCTCGCCAAACCTTCAACGTACCGGGATGACGCGGACGTGGGCAGCATCTACTTGATTCGACATGGCCAGGCCTCCTTTGGTGCAGACGACTATGACGTCCTGTCGCCGACCGGTATTCGCCAGGCAGAACTCCTCGGCCAGCACTTGGCCGAACTCGGTGTCAGCTTTGATCGCTGCCTGTCGGGTGACCTGCGCCGCCAGCAACACACCGCCAACAGCGCGCTGGAACAATTCGCCGCCGTCGGGATGCCGGTGCCGGCCCTGGAAATCGATTCCGCTTTCAATGAATTCGATGCCGACGCGGTGATCCGTGCCCTGCTGCCGGCGATGCTGGAGGACGAGCCTCAAGCGCTGGATATCCTGCGCAACGCCGCACAAAACCGTGCTGAATTCCAACGCATCTTTGCCTTGATCATCGAGCGCTGGCTTGCCGGCACCTACGACACACCGGGACTGGAAAGCTGGCTGGGCTTCGTCGAACGCGTACAGAGCGGTCTGCATCGATTGCTCGAACAAGCCGACAATACCCAGAAAATCGCTGTGTTCACCTCCGGCGGCACTATCACTGCCCTGCTCCACCTCATTACGCAAATGCCCGCAAAGCAGGCCTTTGAACTGAACTGGCAAATCGTCAACACCTCGCTCAACCTGCTCAAGTTTCGCGGGCGCGAGGTGGCCCTGGCTTCCTTCAACAGTCATGCACACCTGCAACTGCTGAAGGCCCCGGAACTCATCACGTTTCGCTGAGTCCGGATTATTGTGACCCTGGCTGTAATCACCCAGCTCTTATTACCCAAGAAAGGATCGAACCATGACCTCCGTAGCTGATGCCGTACAAGCAATGAAAGCCAAGTTCAACCCAGCCGCTGCTGCCGGTCTGGACCTGGTATTCGGTTTTCGCATCGACGACACCAAGAATTTCTCGCTGATCGTCAAAGACGGCACCTGCGAACTGCAAGAAGGCGAGAACCCGGACGCCCAGGTGACTCTGGTCATGGACGGCGAAACCCTGCAAGGCATCGTCGACGGTTCGACCGACGGCATGCAAGCGTTCATGGGCGGCAAACTGCGCGCTGAAGGCGACATGATGCTGGCCATGAAACTGTCCGAGCTGTTCCCGGGCTAAGCACGCCGCTCCCGTCTTTCGGGAGTACGTCTGGCTGCAAACGAATCCCGCCCCTCGTGGCGGGATTCGTCGTTTTTCGCCCTCGGAAACGGCTATCTGTGGATTTGCCGACTATATTCCTTCTGGCCGCATGCGTCAGACATCGGCTGTTGATCCCCGCTTCTTTGTGAAGAACTTTGTGGAGAGCGCTGCCATGAGCCCACCTGACGAGCACAACGACTTCAGCCGTCGCCGTGTACTGCAAGGCCTCTCGGCAGGCGCCGTCGGTGCCTGGGTCAGCCCACTATTCGCAGGGAGTAAAGCCATGCCCGATACCCCAGCCGACCTGATTTTGTACAACGGACGCCTGCACACCGTTGACCGCAAGAAACCCCAGGCCAGTGCCGTCGCGATCAAGGACGGACGCTTCGTGGTGGTCGGCAGCGACGCCCAGGCCATGGCCCTGCAAGGCCCCGGCAGCCAAATCATCGACCTGCATGGCCGCACGGTGATTCCCGGTCTCAACGACTCTCACCTGCACTTGATCCGTGGCGGCCTGAACTACAACCTTGAGCTGCGTTGGGAAGGCGTGCCATCTCTGGCCGATGCCTTGCGCATGCTCAAGGATCAAGCCGATCGCACACCGACGCCGCAATGGGTGCGGGTGGTCGGTGGCTGGAACGAGTTCCAGTTTGCCGAAAAGCGCTTGCCGACGATTGAAGAACTGAACAAGGCCGCGCCGGACACCCCGGTATTCGTTCTGCATCTTTATGATCGCGCCCTGCTCAATCGCGCGGCGTTGAAAGTGGTCGGCTATACCCGCGACACGCCAAACCCGCCGGGCGGCGAGATCCAGCGCGATGCCAATGGCGACCCCACCGGCATGCTGATCGCCCGGCCCAATGCGATGATCCTCTACTCGACCCTGGCCAAGGGACCGAAATTACCGCTGGAGTATCAAGTCAACTCGACCCGCCAGTTCATGCGTGAACTCAATCGGCTGGGCGTCACCAGCGCCATCGATGCCGGCGGCGGTTATCAGAATTACCCGGACGATTATCAAGTCATCCAGCAACTGGCCAAAGACCAACAGCTCACGGTGCGCATTGCCTACAACCTGTTCACCCAAAAACCCAAGGAAGAGCTGACCGATTTCAAAAACTGGACCAGCAGCTCCCATTACGGTCAGGGCGATGACTTCCTGCGGCACAACGGTGCCGGGGAAATGCTGGTGTTCTCGGCAGCCGATTTCGAAGACTTCCTCGAACCTCGCCCAGACTTGCCGCAGACCATGGAGCAGGAGCTGGAGCCGGTGGTGCGACATCTGGTGGAACAGCGTTGGCCCTTCCGTCTGCATGCCACCTACAACGAATCCATCAGCCGCATGCTCGACGTGTTCGAGAAGGTCAACCGGGATATTCCGTTCGACGGTTTGCCATGGTTCTTCGATCACGCCGAAACCATCAGCCCACTGAACATCGAGCGGGTCAAAGCGCTCGGTGGCGGCATCGCCATCCAGGACCGCATGGCATTTCAGGGCGAGTACTTTGTCGACCGTTACGGCGCGAAGGCGGCCGAAGCGACACCACCGATCGCACGCATGCTGGCCGAGGGTGTGCCAGTGGGCGCCGGCACCGATGCCACGCGAGTCTCCAGCTACAACCCCTGGACTTCCCTGTACTGGCTGGTCAGCGGCCGCACCGTCGGCGGGCTGGCGCTGTACCCGCAAGGTTTGAGCCGTGATACGGCGCTGGAACTGTTCACCCACGGCAGCGCCTGGTTTTCCTCCGAACAAGGCAAGAAAGGCCAGATCAAAGTCGGGCAACTGGCGGACCTGATTGCGCTGTCGGCGGACTACTTCCACATCGAAGACGAAGCCATCAAATGGATCGAGTCGGTGCTGACCATTGTCGACGGCAAGATCGTCTACGGCAGCGTCGAGTTCGAAAAACTGGGGCCTACGCCGATTCCGGTAGTGCCTGAATGGTCGCCGGTGGTGAACGTACCGGGGCATTGGAAACCCCTGGCGCCGCTGACGGCTCAGGTTCATCAATGCGTGGGCGCTTGCGCGGTGCATGCCCACAGCCATGAGCGGGCACGGTTGTCGTCGGCGCCGGTCAGTGACTTCCAAGGGTTCTGGGGGGCGTTTGGCTGTTCGTGTTTTGCGTTTTGAACAAAATATTTCCAAACACCATCCATCTAATGTGGGAGCGGGCTTGCTCGCGAAAGCGGACTGACAGTCAACATCACTGTTGAATGTTGAACCGTCTTCGCGAGCAAGCCCGCTCCCACATTGAATCGCTGTTCAACCTTCTGTCCCGTAACACCCACTGACACAAGCTTGACCTCGATCAGTTGCTCCCCCCCTCGCAATCACTACTATCGCGCTTCCATCGAAGGCCACGGACGGCTCATTGGGAGCCTGCGGCCCGTCATTCTCAAGGAAGAGTCAATCGTGCGGTCATTGAAAATCATTCTGCTGGCGTCAGCGTTCAACGGCCTGACCCAGCGGGCCTGGCTAGACTTGCGTCACGCCGGTCATTCGCCCAGCGTGGTGCTGTTCACCGATGAAGAGGCGGTATGCGAGCAAATCGAACACTCCGGCGCCGACCTGGTGATCTGCCCGTTCCTCAAGGACCGGGTACCGCAACAGTTGTGGAGCAACCGCCAGCGTCCCATGGTGATCATTCATCCGGGCATTGTCGGCGACCGTGGCGCCAGTGCGCTGGACTGGGCGATCACCCGCGAACTCAGCCGCTGGGGCGTGACCGCGTTGCAAGCGGTGGAGGAAATGGATGCCGGGCCGGTCTGGGCCACCTGTGAATTCAATTTGCCCCAAGGCCTGCGTAAATCCGAGTTGTACAACGGGCGCGTCAGCGATGCGGCGATCTCCTGCATCCGCGAAGTGGTGGAAAAATTCATCGACGGTTTCGTGCCGGTGCCCTTGGATTACAACCAGCGCCACGTGATTGGCCGTTTGCAGCCGAACATGAAGCAGGCCGACCGATCCTTCAGCTGGCAAGACAGCTCTCACTTCATCAAACGCCGTATCGACGCTGCCGACGGCCAGCCCGGCGTATTGGCGAGCCTGGCCGGCGGTCAGTATTACCTCTACGACGCTCACCTGGATTCACGCAGCGGCACGCCGGGGGAGATTCTCGCGGTGCATGACGATGCAGTGCTGGTGGCGACCGGCGATACCAGTCTGTGGATCGGTTCGTTGCGACATAAACCCAGGCCCGGTGAAGAAACCTTCAAGCGCCCGGCCCGGCATGTGCTCGCCGAACAGCTGGCGCAAATACCTACCCTTGATTGGTCGATCGCCTCCCAGCCCTTCAGCAATGAAAGCTATCAACCGCTCCGCTATCGCGAATCGGGGCATGTCGGCGAACTGACCTTCGAGTTTTATAACGGCGCAATGAGCACCGAACAGTGCCAACGACTGGTTGAGGCCCTGCGCTGGGTCAAGTCCCGGGACACCCAGGTGCTGCTGATCAAGGGTGGGCGCGGCAGTTTCTCCAACGGCGTGCACCTCAACGTGATCCAGGCCGCAGCGGTTCCGGGGCTGGAAGCCTGGGCCAATATTCAGGCGATCGATGACGTCTGCCAGGAACTGCTCAGCGCCCGGCAACTGGTGGTCAGCGGCTTGACCGGGAATGCCGGGGCCGGCGGCGTGATGCTGGCGCTGACTGCCGATATTGTCTTCGCCCGGTCCGGTATCGTGCTCAACCCTCATTACAAAACCATGGGCCTGTACGGCTCCGAGTACTGGACCTACAGCCTGCCCCGTGCCGTCGGCCAGGCAAAGGCGAAAAAACTCACTGAAGACTGTCTGCCGATCAGCGCCACCCAAGCCTTGCAACTGGGCATGGTCCAGGAAATCGGCCCGCGCTGCCCCGACGAGTTTGGTTTGTGGTTGTTGCAGCGGGCCAATGGTGCGTTGAGTGATCCGGCGTATCAGGCGGTGCGTGAACGCAAAAGCCAGCTCGAGACTCAGCTGATGCAGCACTGTCGCAATGCCGAGCTGGAAGAGATGCTGCTGGACATGGTGCAGAACCGCAAACAATTTGCCGAGAAGTGCCGAAATTTTGTGTTCAAGCGTAGGGTGTGTGGCACGCCGCAGCGGTTGGTGGCGCAGTGGGCCACTGTTCAGGAAATCGAGTTAACCGATTGATTTGCGGTGCCTGACAGGGCCTCTTCGCGAGCAAGCCCGCTCCCACATTGAATGGGTGTTGGGCATAGATTTTTGTAACACCGCAGATCGAATGTGGGAGCGGGCTTGCTCGCGAAGAACGATAACGCGGTATCGGAAGACAAATGCTGCTCTTACAATGCCCGCACCTCCCGTATCGGCCTGCCCATGGACATCGACCTCGCCCGCACCTTTCTGGAAATCGTCCGCCACGGCAGCCTGGCCGCGGCGGCTGAAAAGCTGCACGTCACTCAGACCGCGATCACCGCCCGCGTGCAGAAACTCGAAAGCCAGCTCGGCAGCACGCTGTTCGTGCGCAACCGCGCCGGGGCACGCCTGACGCCGAACGGTGAGGCCTTCGTGGTGTACGCCAATCAACTGGTGCAGACCTGGGAAGCGGCGCGTCGTGACTTGCCGCTGCCCGAGGGCTACCGCGACGTGCTGCACATCGGTGGCGAGGTCAGCCTGTGCAACCCGTTGATGCTCAGCTGGGCCGGCGAGTTGCGCGAGAAAATTCCCAGCCACGCATTGCGCATGGAAATCCGCGACGGCGAAAACCTGCTGCGGCAACTGGAGCTGGGGGTGCTGGATGCGGCGCTGGTCTATCAGCCCGAGTACTGGCCACGCCTGCAAGTCGAGCAGGTGCTGGAAGAAAAACTCATCCTGGTACGCTTGGCCGGCCAGCCCGAGCCTTACGTGTATATCGACTGGGGCCCGGACTTCCGTCGTCAGCACGATGCCGCGTTGCCGGAAAAGGCCAAGGCAGCCCTGAGCTTCAACCTCGGACCGTTGGCCTTGCAATACATCCTGGAAAACGGCGGCAGCGGCTATTTCCGCACCCGCGTGGTCCAGAGCTACCTGGAAAGCGGCGTGCTGGAGCCAGTGCCCAAAGCTCCGGAGTTCAGCTACCCGACCTACCTGGTTTACTCCCGGGACCGCGACTCGGCGACCTTGCAACGAGCCTTTGATTTGCTGCGCGAAGTGATCAAGACGGACGACGACTGGTCCCAGCGCTGGAACCCCTTGACCTGACGCCAGGCGTCTTGCACCGGAGCATGGCGCATGTGGCCTCAAGGTTGGGCCAGCCTCTGCGGCGGGATCGGCTAATCTGCTGGTTATAACAATAACCACAGGTGAACGCAGTGAGGCAGACCACCGAAGCATTCCGCGCGCGCTACCGTGCCGACATTCATCCGCTCTACAACCCTTGGTTGCACGGCGTGTTTGTGCTGCTGTTCGGGTTGCTGGCCATCGGCGCGTTCTGGAGCACCGTGCATCAGGTACACCCCCTGGAATGGCTGGCGGTGCCGCTGACCCTGCTGTTCTTCAACTTCGGCGTCTACGTCGTGCATCGGCATCTGGGGCACCACAAAAAGCGCTTGGCGCGAATGTTCTACGCCCGTCACGCCGGTGACCATCACAGCTTTTTCACCCCCGGCCACATGACCTACGACAGCGCCAGGGACTGGCGGGTGATTCTGTTTCCGGCCTGGCTGATTGTGTTGCACACCCTCGTCATTACCGCGCCCGCGTGGTGGCTGCTGGCTCAGCTCAATGGCAACGTCGCGGGGCTGTTCGGCGGTTGCATGGTCCTCGGTTACCTGACTTATGAAGTGTTCCATGCCTGCGAACATCTACCGCCCGGCAACCCGCTGACACGTCTGCCGTGGATTCGCCAGATGCGCCGTCTGCATGAACTGCACCACCGCCGTGAACTGATGCAGGAGCGCAATTTCAATATCGTGTTTCCACTGATGGACTACCTGTTCGGCACCCTGCACTGGGAGCCGGAACAAGCGCCTCCACACCTGACGAGAACGCCCACCCGCCTGCAGCACGTGGTCGATATCGCTGGAAATCCGCTCGCCGTGCTCGCCTACGCCAGCACCGCGACACGTTGGCCGGAGTGGCATCCGTCCTCCCTCAAGGTCGATGGCCAGAGCGGCCCGTTGTACGCCGGGGCGCGGTTCGAGGAAGACATTCGGGCCGGCGGACGCGAGGGGCATTTGCGCTGGGAGGTCAGCGAATACCTGCCCGGTCGCCGCTGGAGCGCTCGGGCCCGGGGCGATCATGGACTGTCGCTGGTGGTGACTTACGAGTGCGAGGCTTTTGGCGACAGCACGCGGTTTGTCCGCACCCTGGAATATTGCTTTAGCGGTGTACTGATGCGCATCGCCAATCGATTGTTGCTCAAACGGCGCATTGAGCATGAATCGGCGCAATCGATGCTGGCGTTACGCGAGATGGCGCAAAGACATCTGGCCTCGACAGGAGTCACCGCGTGAAAAGAGCCTTCAGGTTTCGGCATTTATTGTTGCTGCTGATCATCGTGATTGGCGGCTTCCTGTTGTTATTACCCACCAAGGTCCAGCCGATCGCCTGGACACCGTCACCAGCGCCCTCCCTCATCGATGGCATCTACACAGACAATCAGCGCCTCAAAGGCGTGGAACGTGTCGGTGCCGCTGACATCGACGGCCCGGAAGCATTGCTTCTGGAAGAAAACATCCTCATCACCGGCCTGCATGACGGCCGGTTGATTAGCACCAGCCTCGACGGCAATACCACCAGGGTGCTGGCCGATACCGGTGGCAGGCCATTGGGCCTGGCGCGCCATCCCAATGGTTTGCTGGTGATCGCCGACGGGGTCAAGGGTTTGCTATCGCTCGATGCTCAAGGCCGGTTGATTGCATTGAGCACCACGGCCAACAACGTGCCCTTCGGTTTTACCGATGACGTGGCCATCGACAAGCCCGGGCATTACGCCTATTTCAGCGATGCTTCCAGCCGTTGGGGTTATGGCAAGGATGGCGAGGCGATCATCGAGCACGGCGGCGACGGCCGATTGCTGCGTTATGACTTCCAGACCGGCAAAACGACGGTTCTGCTGGACAAACTGGAGTTCGCCAACGGAGTGACCCTGGGGCCTGATGATGCGTTTGTGCTGGTCAACGAAACCGGTGCCTATCGCATCAGCCGCTATTGGCTGACCGGGCCAAAAGCCGGAACCCACGATCTGTTCATCGACAATTTGCCAGGGCTGCCGGACAACCTGGCATTCAATGGTCGCGACCGTTTCTGGGTGGCGCTGTATGCACCGCGCAATGCACTGCTCGACGCCACGGCGCCCTACCCTCTGGTACGCAAAATGATCGTGCGCGCGATGACGGTCCTGCCCAAACCGGTGGAGAAACGCGCCTTCGCCCTTGGCCTGGACCTCGACGGTAAAGTGATTGCCAATCTGCAGGACGCCAGCAGCGGCAACTACTCCCCCATCACCACCGTGCGCGAGTATGGGGACTGGTTGTATCTGGGATCGCTGAAAGCGCGGCACATGGCGCGGTTGCCGTTGAGCACGGCATTGCAGTAGTAACGATGATCAACCTGTGGGAGCGGGCTTGCTCGCGAAGGCGGACTGACATTCAACATTGATGTCGACTGGCATGGCCTCATTCGCGAGCAAGCCCGCTCCCACAGTTGATCGGGGTGCCGCCAGATTTGCGATCAACACTCGTGAATCAACGCGGATCCATCTCACCATCACGAACCGAATTGTCTGTCTCTTCGCGCACTCGCTCCGGGTCGATGTCAGTGACGTCATCCTGTTCCAGAGGCGTTATGTCCTCATTGTCCGGCAATTCATCGATGCCCGGTTCATCCTCGGGGTTGACGGTGGTGCGTCCCGGGCTCGGGGGTTCGGGATGAGTCGGGATCGGGTCGTAGCCGCCCTGTTCTTCGCTGGGATACTTTTCTTTATGAGGAAAGGCTGAATGGGGCATGAGGCACCTCGCATGGAGCCGTAACGTCGGGCTCTGATCGTTCGAGGTGCCGGTATTTATCCCCGTTCCAATTTTTCAGTCACCGGTCGTCGGTGGCTTGGTACAGAGTGTCAGGACGGCGTCTGGAGTCGTTCAACTATCTTGTTCTTGACCTGCACGCGCTTCTCTTTGAGCCTCTTCAGTGCGTCATCGCTGGGCGCATCCGATTGTGCGGACTCGGCCTTCAACACCTCCGCGTCTGCCTGAGAATATTTGTTTATCAGTGAATCCAGTAACGGATCCTTGGTGCGTTTTTGCTGGATCTCTTCCTTTGAAAGTTTCAGATCCTGATACAGATCATGAGTCACCGGCATGGAACACCTCCGTTTGTTAATCGGTAGCAAACGCGATCGATTGCGCTCACCAGCTATCAGAATGGCCTTGCTTACCGTGTTCTGTCGACCGTCTATCAGACCAGCGGTGTCCGTTCGTCGTCCTGTCGCAAACGCGATAAAACCTTTGCCCGAGCGCCCGCCTCCATTGAATAACGATCACCCGGATCGCCCATAGAAACCTGTGTGGAGAATGATCAATGGACGGCTTCAATCTGCGTCACCTCGCCTTGGCCGTTGCCTTGAGCACCAGCATGGGCACAGCTTTTGCCGCCGATTCCAACGACTTCGTCGATGACGCGGTCGCGGGCGGCATCGCGGAAGTCGAGACCAGCAAACTGGCCCTGGAAAAAAGCTCATCGGCCGACATCAAGGCGTTCGCCAACATGATGGTCACCGATCATTCCAAAGCCAATGAAGAACTGGCGGCACTGGCGAAAAAGCATGACATCGAAGTGCCGGACACGACGACGATGGTTAAACAGGCCAAGGAAAAAATTCTCGACCTGCGCGATGAATCCTTCGACACGGCCTATGCCAACAATCAGGTGAAGGCTCATGAAGAAGCCATTGAACGGTTCAAGAAAGAAGCCAATACGGTGACGGACGACAAGACCAAAGGCGCCACCGACCTCAAGGCCTTTGCACAAAAAATGCTGCCGGCGCTGGAAAAACACCTGGATATGGCGAAAAAACTCCAGGCGGCTCATCCCGACAAATAACCCCCACAGGAACAAGGCTTGCCCGGCGCGGGTAAGCCTTGATGCCGGCCGGTTAGCCCCTGTAGGAGCGAGGCTTGCCCGCGAAGAACGATGACGCGGGGTACCTGATACACCGCGGGGTTCTTGTTCGCGGGCAAGCCTCGCTCCTACAGGGGCGATCGCATTACAGCCTACAGGTCTCAACCACCCAGCACATTGCGGATCTTACTCAACAGCGCTTCAGGGCCATAAGGTTTGCTCAGCAGATAAGTGTCGGGGCTGAGTTGGTGATTGCGCGAAATAATGTCCCGGGTGTGGCCGGAGGTAAACAGCACCGCCACCGGTGGATTCTGTACCTTGGCCCAGGCGGCCAGGTCCGCGCTTTTGATCAGACCGGGCATCACCACATCGGTGAAGATCAGATCCACTGCCACGCCATCGAGCAACATCTGCATGGCCAGGTCACCGTTGGCCGCGGTCAGAACTTGATAGCCCTCTTCACGCAACAAATCCACCGCCGAGCCACGCACCGCTTCGTTGTCCTCGACCACCAGAATGGTTTCGTGCCCGCCACGGTGCTGCGGATCATGGCGCGTTGTTTCACCGGGCAACGGGCGCAAGCTGCGCGGGAAATACAGCTGCACCCGAGTGCCCTGCCCGACGACGCTGGAAATCTCGATATGCCCGTCGCTCTGTTTGACGAAACCGAACACCATACTCAAACCCAGGCCGGTGCCCTGGCCGTCGGCCTTGGTGGTGAAAAACGGTTCAAAGGCCTGTGCGAGCACTTGAGGCGACATGCCGACACCCGTGTCAGCCACCGCGACGCAAACATAGTCGCCGGCGACGATGCCCTTGCCTGCGCAAAACTTGCGGTCGAGGGCAATGTTCTCGGCACTCAGGGCAATGGTCCCCTCGCCGTTCATGGCGTCTCGGGCGTTGATCGCGAGGTTGAGAATGGCGTTTTCCAGTTGATTGCGGTCCACGTAGAGATGCCATGGAGCGTCAGGCGCCGTCACCTTGATCTGGATAGTTTCCCCCAGCGCCCGCTGCAACAGTTCTCCCAGTCCTTCGAAGATCTGCCGTGGATCGCAGACCGCCGGCGACAAAGGCTGACGACGGGCGAATGCGAGCAATTGCGACGACAATTTGGCACCGCGCTCGACCGCGGCAATCGACGCGCTGACCCGGCGTTGCACATTGGCGTTGTCCGGCTCGTGACGCGCCAGCAAATGCAGGTTGCCGGCGATCACCTGCAACAGATTATTGAAGTCATGGGCCACGCCGCCGGTGAGACCGCCGATGGCTTCGAGTTTCTGTGACTGGCGCAACTGCTCTTCAGCCGCCAGCCGCGCCTCGACTTCGTCGGCGACTCGCTGCTCCAGGTTGCGGGTGAATTTGAGCAAAGATTCTTCGGCGGTCTTGCGTTCGTGGATGTCGATCAACACCCCGGGAAAGCGGAACGCCTCGCCTTGCTCATTGAACTCGCAACACCCGCTGGCCAGCACCCACAGGTAACTGCCATCGGGGCGCAGGACCCGGTATTCGGCGTTATAGGGTATGCCGGTTTCCACCGACTGATTGATCCGTTCCTGAACCCAACTGCGGTCGTCGGGATGGATCTGCATTTCGGCGATGAGCGGTGACAGGTTGGCCAGGTCCTGGTCGGGCGGATAGGAAAACGTGCGGGCGAAGCGTTCGTCGGCAGACAGTACATCAGCCTTGATATCCCAGACGAATGAGCCGAGCAAAGCCCCGGCATTAAGAGCCAGGCGAACTCTTTCGTTGTCGGCGCGATAAGCGCTTTCGGCTTCCTGGCGGCGGCGCTCGGAAATCACATGGTCAGTGGTGTCGACCACCATTGCCATGACCCCGGCGGGGTGCCCGTCATCATCGGCGACGGGGCTGTAGTAAAGATCCATCCAGACGTCTTCGGGTACGCCATCACGCAACAGCACCAAAGCTTTGTTGTGATAGGACAAGGTGCCACCCGCAAGGCAGGTGTCCACCACATGCCGATTGAATTCGGCGACCTCTGGCCAGCCCAACTCCACCGGGGAACCTAGCAGGTAAGGATGGCGCCCACCGGCAAATCTCGAGTAGGCATCGTTATAGATCATGTAACCGGGCCGGCCCCACAGCATCACCATCGGCAGGGGTGAGGCGAGCAATAATTGCACCGTGCTGCACAGGCTCCCGGGCCAGGTATCGATGCTCCCGAGCTCGGTCAGGCTCCAGTCGAACGCGCGAATGCGTCCAGCCATTTCGCCGCTCCAGCCGGTACATCCGTGGCTATTGTCTAGAAACTGCATCGACTGGCCTATGTCTTGTGAATGACATGTTTTCAGGCAGTGCAACGGCGTGAGGAGACGGTGCGTGCCCGTTTGTTTCGAGCACCGCCGACGCCAATGGTTTCATAGAGGTATAGCTGAATGTCGCCGGTTCAGCGGAAATCCCGGCTGCGCACATGGATACCGTCGAGCAGTGAACTCAGGTCGCTCAAGCGCCCGGCAATCAAATGCCGCACCTCCCCTTCCTTTTCCCAGCGCCCATCGACCTTGAGCAATTGCGAGCCGACCAGTACCTGCCGTTGCCGTTCGGCCAGGTCGCGCCAGACCACCACATTGACGTTGCCGAACTCGTCTTCAAGCGTCACGAAGGTCACGCCGCTGGCGGTGCCCGGGCGTTGCCGACCGGTCACCAACCCGGCGACGCTGACCGGTCGGCCGTGCTCGACATCCATAAGTTCTTTCGAACTGCGGCAACGCCGGGCTTTCAATTCACCCCGCAGCAATGCCAGCGGATGCGGGCCGAGGGTGGTGCCGACACTGTTGTAATCGGCTTGCAGGTCCTCGCCCACGGTGGGTTTGGGCAGAGACACCGTCGGCTCTTCCTGACTCGGCAAACCGGCAAACAAGCCGAGCTGCTTTTGCACACCCGCCACTTCCCAGCGCGCCCGATGCCGGTCACCGGCCAGCCCGCGCAATGCACCGGCATCGGCCAGTTGCTCCTGGGCACGGGCATCGAGTCGCGCCCGTTCGCCAAGGTCGGCGATGTCGGCAAACGCCCCTTTCGACCGTGCAACTTCAATGCGCCTGGCATCGTCCTCGCGAAAGCCTTTGATCATCCGCAACCCCATGCGAATGGCCGGCTGCGCGCCGATGATCGGTTCCAGGCTGCAATCCCAGTCACTGGCCCGCACGTCCACCGGACGAATCTGCAAATGATGTCGGCGGGCGTCCTGAAGAATCTGGTCCGGGCTGTAGAAACCCATGGGCCAGCTGTTGATCAGCGCACAGGCGAAGGCCGCCGGCTCGTGGCATTTCAACCAGCAACTGGCATAGGTCAGCAAGGCGAAACTGGCGGCGTGGGATTCGGGAAAGCCGTAATTGCCAAAGCCTTTGATCTGCTCGAATATCTGCGCGGCGAACTCCGCCGTGTAGCCGTTTTTCTTCATTCCGTCGGCCAGACGTTCCTTGTGCGGTTCCAGTCCGCCGTGGCGTTTCCAGGCGGCCATGGAGCGGCGCAATTGATCGGCCTCGCCGGGGCTGTAGTCGGCGGCGACAATCGCGATCTGCATCACCTGTTCCTGGAACAGTGGCACGCCCAACGTACGCTCCAGCACCGCTTCGAGTTCTTTCGACGGGTAGATCACCTCTTCTTCGCCCTTACGCCGCCGCAGATAGGGATGCACCATCCCACCCTGAATCGGCCCCGGACGAACGATTGCCACCTCAATCACCAGGTCATAGAAGGTCGTGGGCTTGAGCCTTGGCAGCATCGACATCTGAGCCCGGGATTCAATCTGGAACACCCCGATGGTATCGGCACGTCCGATCATCTCGTAGGTTTGCGGATCTTCGGCCGGCACCGTTGCCAGACTCAGGTCCCGGCCACGGTGCCGACGCAGCAGATCGAAACAACGGCGAATCGCGCTGAGCATGCCCAGCGCCAGAATATCGACCTTGAGCAGCCCGACCGCATCCAGATCGTCCTTGTCCCACTGAATGATGGTGCGCTCGGCCATGGCGGCGTTTTCCACCGGCACCAGGCTGTCCAGGGGCTGCTCGGAAATCACGAAACCGCCAGGGTGCTGGGACAGGTGCCGAGGGAAACCGATCAACTGCCCCGTCAGGCTCAGCACCCGGCGCAACACCGGGCTGTCGGGATCGAAACCACCTTCACGCAGGCGCTCGACGGGAGGCGCCTGATCACTCCAGTGACCGCAGCAGTCGGCCAGGGCGTTGACCTGATCGGGCGGCAAACCCAGCGCCTTGGCCACATCGCGGACTGCGCCGGCACCATGGTAAGTGCTGACCACCGCCGTCAGCGCCGCGCGGGTCCGACCATAACGCTGAAACACGTATTGCAGGACTTCTTCACGCCGCTCGTGCTCGAAATCCACATCAATGTCTGGCGGCTCGTTGCGCTCTTTGGAGAGAAAACGTTCGAACAGCAACGTGCTCCGCTCCGGGTCGATCTCCGTGATCCCCAGTACGTAGCACACCGCCGAGTTGGCCGCAGAACCGCGCCCCTGACACAGAATGTGTTGCTTGCGGGCGAAATTGACAATGTCGTGAACGGTCAGGAAATAGCTTTCGTACCCCAGCTCGGCAATCAGCTGCAGTTCCTTGTCGATCTGCGCCAACACCTCGGCTTTAGGGCCTTTTTCCCAGCGCCATCGAACACCCTTCTCGGCCAACTCCCGCAGCCAGGACGTGGCCGTGCGCCCCTCAGGCACCAGCTCCCGGGGATATTGATAGCGCAACTGACCGAGGTTGAACGTGCAGCGCCGGGCGATGCTCAGCGTTTCGTCGAGCAGTGCCTGCGGATAGAGCTCGCGCAAGGCGTCGAGGCTGCGCAAATGCCGTTCGCCATTGGGGTGCAGGCGCAACCCGGCCTCGGCCACCGGCAAGTGATGACGAATCGCAGTCATGGTGTCCTGCAAGGCGCGACGGCCACGGGCATGCATGTGCACATCGCCGCTGGCCACCGCCGGGATCCGCAATTCCCGCGCCAGGGTCAGCAGCGCCGCCAGTCGCCGGGTGTCGTCCTGCCCGCGATGTAACTGAACGCTCAGCCACAGGCGCTCGGCGAAGGCCTGCTTCAGCCAGTGACCCTGCTCAACGTCATCGACGGCGTCCGGCACCCACAACGCCAACAGCCCCGGCAACGGCTCGCCGAAATCCTCCCACAGCACCTGATACTGGCCTTTCTGCGTACGGCGTCTGGCGCGGGTAATCAGGCGGCACAGGGTTTGGTAACCCTCGAGGCTTTCCACCAGCAGCACCAGTTTCGGGCCGTCTTCGATGCGTATTTCACTGCCGATGATCAGCGGCAATTCCACGGCCTTGGCCGCCTGCCAGGCGCGGACGATGCCCGCCAGGGTACATTCGTCGGTGATCGCCAACGCTCGATAGCCCTGCTTTTTCGCCCGTTGAAAAAGCTCGAGCGCACTGGAAGCACCGCGCTGGAAACTGAAGTTCGACAGGCAGTGCAGCTCGGCATAATCGACACTCATGCGAACCAGCCTTGCAGCCACAACGGACCGCCTTCGCCTACCGCCCGATAGGCCCAGCCCTGCTGACCGGAACGGGTTTCGATCAGGTAATAATCGCGGCGCACGTCGTCGCCGTCCCACCAGCCCGACTCGATGCGTTCCGGCCCCATGAGGATGCGCGTCGAACCTTCGTGTACTGCCTGCGGCTCCGTCAGCAACCAGCCCGGACGTTGCACGGCAGGCAATACTTCACAGGTCTGGCTGTCGACACTGGCCTGCCACGCGCATTCCGGCCGGTGATCGGCCTGGAACCGCAAGCCTTGCACCGCGTCATCCCCCAGCCGTGCGCGCAAGCGTTCGCGCAGTTGCTCCCAAGGCAAGGATTGCTGCGGACGATCATCGAACAGTTCCTGGTACTGGGGCACAAAGGTCGGCAAGTCTTCGGCGCGCAGACGAAAACCGCGCACCGGCGCCTCGACCTGAACCTGCTCCAGCCTCCCCCGGGCCAGTTCGAACACCATCGCCGGATCGCGCTCGGCGCTGAGCAGGCCGACCTTGATCAGCGTGTCTGGCAACCCGGCGTGCTCCAGATGCAGGTCAAAACGCTGCACACCGCTATCCCGCCCGCAGAGGAACGCCGCCAGATCGCCGGTCAGCCTGCGCAATGGAAACAGCAATGCCTGATGGGATTGCACATCGAAGTTGAGTTCGATGCGCACATCGAAACGGTCCGGCGGCAGGTAAAACGCCAGCGCCAAATGTCGTAAACCGAACAGGGTGTCCAGATGCTTGAGCACCTGGGCTTCGAAACGCCGGGCCAGGCTATGTCGTGGCAGCGCCTGCACCTGACTCAAGGTGCGCAGCCCCATGCGCGACAGTGCCGTGGCAACGCTTGGCTCCAGGGCGATCCGGTCAACGGGCAACTGCCCGAGATGGTGCTGCAAAGCGTCATTGTCCGGCACCACCAGACCGTCATAAACGTTGGCCAATACCCGCGCCGCCACCGGGTTGGGCGCGGCGACAATCCGGTGACGAAACCCCAGTTCGCCAAGTTCCGCCCGCAACCGCGCCTCGAACTGCGGCCAGGGCCCGAACAAGCCCAGGCTGGATTCGATTTCAAACACCACGGCGCGCGGGTAATGCACGCTGACCTGAGAGCTGAACCGATAGGCCCAGGCAGCCAGGAACTGCTGCCAGTGCTCGATCTCGGCGGCATCGTATTCGGCGGTGACAAACCCTTTGCTCAGGGCCTGAGCGGCGGTCATCGACTGACCGGGACGCAAGCCCAGCGCCCGCGCCGAACCGTTGACCGCTTGCAGCACCCGACGCTGGGCCGGACCGGTCAGCAGCGCCAGCGGCTCATCGGGGTCGGGCCGCTGACGCAGTACCGCGTCCAGTGCCAATTGCGGGAAGAGAATGCAAACCCAGCGCATGGCAACCTCAATGCCCGACGGCAAAGGCAATCGGCGCCGAACGGGCCAGCCCGCCCCGGCACTTGAGCACTCGCAATTGCGCAGGTTTGGCGTCGATGGCGATGCGCAGGGCCGCTGGCGACGGGTTGATGGCTTCACTGATCGAGCGATAGACGAACGCCAGGGTCTGACCGGTTTCCGCCGCCACCTGCAAACGTCGCAATGCCCGATCGTCGGCTTTGTGCGGCCAGCACAATACCGCCCCGCAACTGCCCGAACGCAGGCATTGTTCCGCCGCCCACAGCGCATCGCGCTCACTGGCCTGGATGATCGACAGTTGCCGCAAATCGACCCCGGCGTTCTGCCAGGCCTGGGGATACGGCACGTAAGGCGGTGCCACCAGCACGATGCGTTCACCTGCCGCCGACAGCCGCGCCAGCGCCGGCCACACCAGTTGCAACTCACCCACGCCCTGCCCGGCCAACAGGATTTCAGTCAGCGCCGCTTCCGGCCAGCCACCTGTGGGCAATGCCGCATCCAGCGCCGCATGCCCGGTGGGTTGCGGGCTGACGGCCGGTGGAACAGGCCGGCCCTTCCAGACCTGGCCGCCATTGAACAGCGTATCCAACGCAACGACGGCGCCCATTACCCTTGCCTCACCAGACCGCAGAACACGCCTTCGATGGCCAGATCCTGATCGGCTCGAACAATGATCGGCTTGTAAGCCGGATTGCGTGGTAACAGCCGAACAGAATCGCCGACCCGCTCGAAACGCTTGATGGTGACTTCGCCGTCGAGCCGCGCCACGACGATCTGGCCGTTGACCGCTTCGGGATTGCGCCGCACGCCCACCAGATCGCCGTCGAGAATGCCGTCCTCGATCATCGAATCGCCCTGCACCCGCAGCATGTAATCCGGTAGCCGCGAGAAGATCGACGGATCGAGCAGCAAACGGCTGTGGACCTCGGCATCGGCATCGATCGGCGCACCGGCCGCCACTCGACCGAGTACCGGAACGTCCAGCAGCTCGGGCCGCGGCGGTTGATTCAGCAGCCGGATACCTCGCGCCTGATGCGCATTGACCTCGATAAAACCGGCCTCGGTCAGCGCCAGCACATGCTTGCGCGCCACGCTGCGGGAGGCGAAGCCAAAGGCCTCGCTGATTTCAGCGAGGCTCGGGGGCTGACCGTGCTCGGCGATTCGATCGCGGATAAAGGTCAGGATGGCGGTACGGCGGGGAGTTAAAGTCGTCATGGAGTACATTTGTACTCTTTTGAGCTTTTCCTGACAAGGACCTGTAGGAGCTGTGTAGGAGCTGTCGAGTGAAACGAGGCTGCGATCTTTTGATCTTGCTCTTTAAAAACAACATCAAAAGATCGCAGCCTCGTTTCACTCGTCAGCTCCTACATCTTCAACCAAGGCAGAACCGGCATCGGCGTGTCCGACTTTACTCGAGGTTTAGCCGACACGCAGTGCGCGCAGGTCAAGGCGATCGTCCTTGAGCGGTGGGCACCAGTAGTAGCCGCCGGTGATCGGTCGGCTGATGCGATACAGGCCGTCGGTAATGCCGTCTTCCAGACCACTCATGCGCCGCAACTGGGATTCGAACGCATCGAGGGAAAAACCGAAGGCCAGGAACATCAGGCCGGCACGATCGCCTTCGATCCACGGCATCGAGCGACGGACCACGAAGGCTTCAGGTGTGAAGCTTTCCTGGGCGGTGCGCTTGACGTGAGCGGAGATCGGCGCGTCATCGAGTTCTTCGTTGTCGCTCAAGCGACGACCCATGATGTTGTCTTTCTCATGGGGCGGCATTGCGTGAAAGCCTTTCAAATCATGCTGCCACTGCTGGATCGCGGCGAAGCTGCCACCGACCAGACCGTCCGCGCCGTCGCTCAACAATGCAGCGGCGACAGCAGCTTCATCGTGAGGGTTTTCGGTGCCGTCTTCGTAACCGGTCAAGTCGTGCCCGGTCATGTGGCGGAAGGTTTCGTTCATCTGCACCAGACGCAGGGCCGGTGCCAGCGCGGCTTCGAGCGCACGGCTGCGATTGAGCAGTTCGCCACGGTCAACCCCGTGCAGCCAGCACCAGAGCGCGTGTTGGGTGGACGGGTTGTCGACACCGACACCGACCAGCGCAGGAAAGGCGCGCAGCCCATCGATCTGTGCGTGCAGCGCCTTGACCAGGGATTCACCAAAACCGACTACAGCCGACTTGCCGTCCACCAGGCGCATCAGGTTATCCAGCGCAGCCGGCAGTGCCTCAACGGATTCAAGGGCGAAGAACATATGACGAGCTTGAGGCGGAACAGGGGTGGCAAGAATGCCCGGCTGGTAATAACTCATATGAACTCCTTTGAGAAAGAGCCTGAAGTTTAACCGGGGGATCGTTACTTGTGTGTTTTCAGGGCAAAAGATAGCAGCCCCGTAACCCGGCAGCTGCTACGACGATCCATAACGCCGAGCAAAAAAAATCATAAGATGAGCCATGACAAGCGAGTCCGAGGTCTGCTAAAACGATTCATCAGTGCATCACCCAATCCAGACGGGGTAGCGATATGACCACAGCACAAATCCTTGGCAACCTGTTTCCCACCGCCGACAACGTCCCGGAAAAGTACCGCCTCAACGGCCCGACCGAGCAGCGCGAGTATCTGGTCGATGGCGAACTGAAAACCTGGTCCGGGCCCCTCGCTCAAGTCCGCAGCCCGGTGTACCTGAGCGGTGCGAATGGTGATGAACAGGTGATCCTCGGCAGCACACCGCTGCTTGATGCCGATACTGCACTGACCGCGCTCGACGCCGCCGTCCGCGCCTACGACCGCGGCCAGGGCCTGTGGCCGACCATGCGCGTGGCCGAGCGCATCCAGCACGTCGAAACCTTCCTGGCTCGCATGCGCGAACAGCGCGAGGCGGTGGTCAAATTGCTGATGTGGGAGATCGGTAAAAACCTCAAGGACTCGGAAAAAGAGTTCGACCGCACCTGCGACTACATCGTCGACACCATCAATGCCCTCAAGGAACTCGACCGCCGCTCCAGCCGCTTCGAACTGGAGCAGGACACTCTCGGCCAGATCCGCCGCGTACCATTGGGCGTGGCGTTGTGCATGGGACCTTACAATTACCCGCTGAACGAAACCTTCACCACGCTGATTCCCGCGCTGATCATGGGCAACACCGTGGTATTCAAACCGGCCAAGCTTGGGGTGCTGTTGATTCGCCCGTTGCTGGAAGCCTTTCGCGACAGCTTCCCCGCCGGAGTAATCAACGTCATTTACGGCAGCGGCCGCGAGACGGTCAGCGCACTGATGGCCAGCGGCAAGATCGATATCTTTGCATTCATCGGCACCAACAAGGCCGCCAGCGACCTGAAAAAACTCCACCCAAGGCCTCACCGCTTGCGCGCGGCGCTGGGCCTGGATGCGAAGAACCCCGGTATCGTTCTGCCGGAGGTCGATCTGGACAATGCGGTCAGCGAAGCCGTCACCGGCTCGCTGTCGTTCAACGGTCAACGCTGCACCGCGCTGAAAATCCTCTTCGTCCATGAAGACGTGGTCGAAGCGTTCATCGAGAAGTTCAACGCCAAACTCGCCAGCCTCAAACCCGGCATGCCGTGGGACAGTGGCGTGGCCCTGACGCCATTGCCGGAATCAGGCAAGGTCGATTATCTGCACACCCTGGTGGCGGACGCGGTCAGCAAAGGCGCAGCCGTGGTCAACCCCAATGGCGGTGAGTCCCGCGCATCGTTCTTCTACCCGGCCGTGTTGTACCCGGTGACACCGCAGATGCGCGTCTACCAGGAAGAACAGTTCGGGCCGGTCGTGCCGATCGTGCCTTACCGTCATCTGGACACCGTGATCGATTACGTCCTGGAATCCGACTTCGGCCAGCAACTGAGCATCTTCGGCACCAACCCGGTGGCAGTCGGCAGGCTGGTGGACACGTTCGCCAACCAGGTCGGCCGGATCAACCTCAACGCCCAGTGCCAGCGCGGTCCGGACACCTATCCGTTCAACGGTCGCAAGAACTCCGCCGAGGGCACGCTGTCGGTGCACGATGCGCTGCGGGTATTTTCGATTCGGACTCTGGTGGCGACCAAGTTCCAGGAAAGCAGCAAAGAGCTTCTCAGCGAGATCATCAGCGGACGCAACTCGAGCTTCCTGACCAC
The DNA here is from genome assembly GCF_044746425.1 of Pseudomonas sp. NPDC086112. Taxonomy (NCBI): domain Bacteria; kingdom Pseudomonadati; phylum Pseudomonadota; class Gammaproteobacteria; order Pseudomonadales; family Pseudomonadaceae; genus Pseudomonas; species Pseudomonas sp. NPDC086112. Next base: position 225,809 of record NZ_JBIVCD010000002.1, read on the forward strand.
TGACTACATTTTCTGAGGCCTGTTTACTGCGCCGCCACCCGCCGAAGCTTCAGGCTCCAACCCTGTTGCATCCCGGCGGCGGCCAACAGAATCGCGGCGACACCGATCCATTGCAGCGGCTCCAGGCGATGGCCGAAGGCGAACCAGTCAACGAAAATCGCCGCAATCGGGTAGATGAACGACAACGCGCCGGTCAGCGCTGTCGGCAGTTTTTGAATCGCGCCGTAAAGCAGCACATACATCAAACCGGTATGCACGATGCCCAGGGTCACCAGACTGGCCCAGGCATCGGGCGTTTGCGGTATCGCCGAGAAGTGCGCAAAGGGCGCGAGCAATAGCACGCCGGTGCACACCTGGATCAATGCGATCAGATGCGGAGGTGTGCCGGTCAGGCGTTTGATGATCAACGCGGCAATCGCGTACAGAAAGGCAGCCCCTAGCGCCAGACCAATCCCCATCAGGTAATCGTTGCCACCCTCGCCCTGCTCACCATGTGCGCTGACAATCGCCAGCATTCCTAGAAACGAAATGCCCAGCCAGAACAACTTCTGCAGGGTGATCTTCTCCCCCAGGAACAACGCGGCTAGCCCCACCAGCATGAATGGTTGAACGTTATAAACCGCCGTGCCAATGGCAATCGAGGCGCGGGAATAGGACGCGAACAACAGCACCCAGTTGCCGACAATCGCCACCCCGCTCAGTACGGCCAGCAAAAAAGTGGTGGACGTCAAAATGCCAGGACGCAGAAAGCCGAACGCCGCGCAGATCAGCAATAAGGTGGCGGCACCGAACACGCAGCGCCAGAACACCACGTCCAGTACCGGTTGCCCTGACACCAGCACGAACCAGCCAATGGTCCCGGAAATCAGCATGGCGGCGGTCATTTCGAATGAGCCGCGACGTAATGTTTTGTCCATCATCCACCTCCTGTATTTGAGCCCAAAGTATGCCAACCACCCGAGGGCCTACTCCAGCGCAAAAAGCAGGCTAAACTCGGCTTCTGCCTTTTTTATCAAGGCTAATTCAGCCGATTGCCTAACAGGGGATTCGCCATGACCGACGACATCGACCAAGTGCTGATTAGCGCGTTGATGGAAGACTCACGCCGCTCGCTCAAGGCCCTGGCACAGATCAGCGGCCTGTCCTCGCCCAGTGTCGCCGAGCGCCTGCGCCGCCTCGAAGAACGTGGCGTGCTCAAAGGCTACACCGTCGAGATCGACCCCAAATGCTTCGGTTACCAACTCCAGGCCATCGTCCGTATTCGCCCGTTGCCGGGCCAGTTACAGGAAGTGGAGCGACAGATTCAGGCCATCCCCGAATTCACCGAGTGCGACAAAGTCACCGGCGACGACTGCTTCATCGCCCGCCTGCATGTGCGCTCGATGGAACAACTGGACACCCTCCTCGATCGCCTCAACAGCCACGCCGAAACCAACACCGCCATCGTCAAGAAGACCCCGGTCAAGCGCCGGCTGCCACCGATGGCTTGAGTGTTGTTTTGTTCACAAAGGGGTAGATTGGGGTTTTTCCGGCGAAGGATTGACGGTATGAAAACTCAAGTCATGTTACTGGCGGTAATGATACTCACTGGTTGCGGCACGTTTCAGACCGTGGTGCGCAGTGACGAGGCAGCGGCGAAGAGTCTCAAGGAACAGAAAACCTACTGCGGTGCGGTTCCACGGATCTATAGCGGCGTGACGTATGACTTTTGCAGTCTGCATGCGCCTCCAGGCCCGGGCATCGATGAGTACAAATACAACAACGGCACGCCCTTTGTACTGATCGACGTAGTGATTTCCGGCGTTCTCGACACCATGCTGCTGCCCTACACCATTTATCGGCAACAGGCTGATGGCAGCATCATTGTGGCCGAATAAGGAGCAGGTGAATGTTGTCTCACGTTTTTATCGGCATCACCGATTTCGATCGTGCATTAGCGTTCTACCGACCGATCATGGATGCACTGCAGCTGCAGATGAAATTTTGCGATTCCGGCAAACCCTGGGCTGCATGGATGAGCAAGAATGCACCGCGTCCGCTGTTCGTCATTGGCACTGCGTTCGACGAACAGCCGGCCACACCGGGGAATGGGCAGATGATCGCCCTGCTTGCGCCGAGTCATGAGATCGTCAACCGCTGTCACGCACTGGCCATGGCTCATGGTGGATCCTGCGAGGGGCCACCGGGCCTGCGTCCGCACTACCATCCCGATTACTTCGGCGCCTATATGCGCGACCCGGACGGCAACAAACTCTGCGTGTGTTGCCACGAACCTGATCAAAACCAACGCTGAGCCAAATCACAGACAATAAAAAACCCGCCGAAGCGGGTTTTTTACTCAAGGCTGGCGATCAATCATCGCGGCTCATGATGCCGAACAGTTGCAGCAAGCTGACGAACAGGTTGTAGATCGATACATACAGGCTGATGGTCGCCATGATGTAGTTGCGCTCGCCGCCGTGAATGATGGCGCTGGTCTGGAACAGAATGCACACCGAGGAGAACAGCACGAAACCTGCGCTGATCGCCAGCTGCAGACCGCTGATCTGGAAGAACAAGCTCGCCAGAGTCGCGCCCAACAGCACAAAGAAACCGGCGGTGATGAAACCACCGAGGAAACTCATGTCCTTACGGGTGATCAGCACATAAGCCGACAGGCCGCCAAACACCAGCGCGGTCATCGCGAAGGCCGAGCTGACGACTTCTGCGCCGCCCTGCATACCCAGGTAACGGTTGAGAATCGGGCCGAGCAGGAAACCCATGAAACCGGTCAGCGCGAACGCAGAAACCAGGCCCCATGCCGAATCACGGAGTTTGTTGGTGAGAAAGAAAAGGCCGTAGAAGCCGATCAGCACCACGAAGATATTCGGGTAGCCGACACGCATCTGCTGCGCGACAAACGCCATCACGCCGCTGAATGCGAGGGTGAGGGCGAGTAAGCCGTAAGTGTTGCGCAGGACGCGGCTAACCTCTAGCTGCTCAGCCTGCACGCTGTTATTAACTGCGTAATCCTGTTCGCGCATGGCGACACTCCTGTTGGGTTTGAAACGTTCAGTCGCAAAGATCATAACAGACGCTCTGTAACAAGCCATGCAGAGAGTTTGACAGTGTGTTTCATTCAGGTATTATGGCGCCCGCAACGCAAACGGAGGTGTGGCCGAGTGGTTTAAGGCAACGGTCTTGAAAACCGTCGACTGTAACAGGTCCATGAGTTCGAATCCCATCGCCTCCGCCATCTTGAGTACGTTAGAGCCCTGATTATTCAGGGCTTTGTCGTTTCTGGGGTCTGCGATTTTTATCCCTCTCTTTCTGGATCGTTTCCGCATCTTTTCAGCCATTTCCGCAACCCTTCCCTTCTGACAAGCGCGTTTTACTCAAATCAAATTGCTCCCGACCAAAAGTGTTTGGTCGTGCTCTTAAAGCTGCTCTCAGTCGAAAGGAGCAAGTCACGCTCGGCAGCTTTCCGCCAAAAGCGGGTGTTCGATTGCAGCAACACACCTACCTTCTTTGGGTTTCAAGGCTGGTGATTGGGCTGGTTGGCCTGTCTACCGACGACTCCGAATTCAACCGGGGTCTTTATGTAAAACAAGGAGATATCTTCGGCCTCAAGCCGCTCAAACAGGCGAACGAACTCTTCTTCAGTAATTGCCAAGCGGATTTCGGTAGGCTGATCGGCCAGCTCAAAAAAATGCGAGGAATGCAGTTTCCCTGAATGCCCGAAGCCTTCGATACCCGTTGCCAAGGTGGCACCGCGCAAACCCATCTCTTTGGCCAGATCGATGAGCCAATCACCCAGCATTTTTCCGCGATGTCGACGGTTCTGTTGGGTAAAGAAAATCACCAAAAAGCCTTTCATGACTCATCACCTCTCTAGCGTGTGCCAATCAATTGAAACGAAATAAGCCCTGCGACGGTCATCGCCAGTGAGCCGGCCACGTGTAGCAAAATGGCGCCAACTGCCCAAAGAAGCCTGCCTTCCTGAATCAAGGTGACAGTTTCGGCTGAGAATGTAGAAAAGGTTGTCAGGCCCCCACAGAAGCCGGTGATGATCAGAAGTCGCCATTCAGGACTCAGTGATGGCGTTGCGGCCAGAAAGGCAATCGTAAAACCGATGATGTATCCCCCGATCATGTTGGCGATCAGGGTTCCTGGCGGAACAGTCGGGAACAAGGCATTGAGTTTGATGCCCAGTAGCCAGCGTAACCAGGCCCCGAGGGATGCGCCGATAGCGATAACCAGTAGTGACTTCAGCATAGCTGTCCGTCTCCTCGCGGCATGAATAGGCGAGAAATCGCTAACAACTGGATGAGCAGATGGAGGATTAACGGGGATTTAGTAATCACGATCCTGTCCTGAGTAGGGGGACAGGGAGACACACCTACGCACCCTGTCCAGGGTTCACGTAGGCATCATCAGCACGAAGGCGGTTAAGGAGGTATGCCATCTCCTTTGGTCATCCTATGTCAGCCCTGCGAAAGGGTTCAAGGTGGTCATCCGATTCGTATGTAAATGCACTCGCCGCTTCGGATTATTTTGACTGTCCGCATTGGGTCGATTCTGTTGAAAAAGTCGGATTCAGATCGCCTGAACTCGGGCGCGACCACCACCGGAGAACCTACTCACCACATTGAGTGGTTTCTCGGCCCTTCGTTGACCTAATCGGGCCAGTTCGGCATCCTCTTCAGCCTTGACGCCGGGCCAGGACTTTTGCTGCAAACAGTATTTGCGACACGTTTTGCTCGCTCAGTAACGCCTTGGTTTGCATCTTTGCTCCGATCAATGAAGAGAACGGCAGCATGCTCAAGCATGTGTGCCGAAAGAACATCCGGTCATTACTCGCCGTGATAAATCAAAGCGCCCCGGCTTTTTGGCGCAACAGATCGATGAACACCTCCAACTCCCGACTGATGTGCTCGCCCTTGCGCAGCAGCAATCCGAATGGCGCCAGTTGCACATCCAGCTCCACCGGCAGCGCCACCACCAGCCCCATTTTCAGGTAGTCGCGCAAAGCGGTTTCCGAGAGCACCATGATCGCGTCGGTCAATTGAATCAGTTGCTGCATGGAGTACACCGAACTGCACTCAATGATGTCTGCCGGTGTCGGCAAGGCCAGGCGCTGCAAGGCTTGATCGAGGCCGATCCGCGCCGGGCTGGTTTCCGGTTGCAGGATCCACGGCCAACTGCTGACCAGTTCCGCCAGTTCCAGTTTTTTGCGCTGGGCCAAAGGATGACCGGCGTGCACCACCACCAGCAGGCGTTCGTTACCCAGTTGTTCGAAGGCGTAGTGCTCGCTGTCGGTGGCAGCATTGCGCCGTGCGATGGCCAAGTCGATGCGGCCCTGCTCCAGCAACTGGATCACCTGGTCGCTGGTGTCGCCCATGATGCGAATTCGCAGTTGCGGATTGAGCGCCTTGATCTCGGCAATCGAATCCATCACCAGATCCGGCGCCGCGCCCATGATGGTACCGATGGAAAGGTAACCGTAACCGCCCTGCTGCCGCGCGATCAGATCTTCGGCGCAGCGATCGAGGCCACTGATGGCGGATTCGGCGAAGCGAATCAACTCACTGCCCAGCGCCGTTGGCCGCATCCCGCGGGGCAGGCGCTCGAACAGATCGCAGCCGAACATGTCTTCAATCTCATGCAGCATCCGGGTTGCCGCCGGCTGCGACATGTTCAGGCTTTGCGAGGCGCGGTGCAGGTTCTGACTGCTACTGAGCGTCACCAGCAGGTGCAAATGCTTGTAGCGCAGTCGATTGAGCAGGCTGCGGGAGATGGTTGGCGTGGTCATGAGGGGGGCCTTCGCGATCGATACCTTCAGGGTATCAGTTATGAGCTAGATTCGATTTGTAACGCATCGCTCCACGGCCGTACAGTCTTTCCCATAAGAACAAATGCCCTACCAAAGGAAAACTGCGATGAAGACTCTACCCGCGCCTCTGCTCGCCAAAATTTCCTGGCGGCTGCTCCCCTTCCTGCTGTTGATGTACATCATGGCCTTCCTCGACCGCGCCAACGTCGGGTTCGCCAAGCAAGCCTTTCAAGCCGACACCAATATCAGTGACGCCGCCTTCGCCTTCGGCGCCGGGGTGTTTTTCGTCGGTTACGCGCTGCTCGAGGTCCCGAGCAATCTGATCCTGCACCGTGTCGGCGCCCGCCTGTGGATGTGCCGGATCATGGTCACCTGGGGCCTGGTCTCCGCCGCCATGGTCTTCGCCCACACCGAAACCAGCTTCTACATCCTGCGTTTTTTGCTGGGCGTGGCCGAAGCCGGATTCTTCCCCGGCGTCATCCTCTACCTCACCTACTGGTTCCCCAGCGCCGCGCGCGGCAAAGCCATGGGCTTCTTCTACTTCGGTGCGCCGCTGGCGTTCATCTTCGGCAGCCCGCTGTCCGGCCTGTTGCTGGAGCTGGACGGATTTGCCGGTGTCCACGGCTGGCAGTGGCTGTTCGCGGTTGAAGGCCTGATGGCCACGGCGGTGGGCGTCTGGGCCTATTGGTATCTGGACAATCGCCCGGCCGATGCCAAATGGCTGACGATTGAAGAACGCCAGCAAGTGCAAGGCATCCTCGATCAAGAAGACAGCCATAAACAGAACCACGGCCGCAGCCTGCTCAACGTCCTGTGCCAGCCGTCGGTACTGTACCTGTGCCTGATTTATCTGCTGATTCAGGCCAGTGTCTACGGCGTGGTGTTCTATCTGCCCACCCAGGTTGGCGGACTGTTGGGCACCAAGGTCGGGCTGATGGTCGGACTGGTCACGGCGATTCCGTGGATCTGCGCGATAGTCGCAGCGTACCTGATCCCCGGCTACAGCGACCGCACCGGCGAACGGCGCCGCACCGCCTGCCTGACCTTGCTGATGTCGGCAGCCGGGATCGCTTGCTCGGTGACCTTTAGCAGCCCCTTCCTGGGCATCGTCGCCCTGTGCTTTGCCGCTTCCGGTTTCATCGCCGTGCAACCGGTGTTCTGGACCTTCCCTTCCAGTTATCTCGCCGGCAGCGCCGCTGCTGCCGGGATTGCCTTGATCAACTCGTTCGGCGCCCTCGGCGGCTTCATCGCCCCGGTGCTGAAGAACTGGGCCGAAGGCGCCTTCCATTCACCAGCCGCCGGTTTGTACGTGCTGGCTGGCACCACTGTCATCGCCGCGTTGCTGGTCCTGGGCATCCGCTCACCCGTCCAGAAGCCTTCCAGCAAACCGGCCACCGTTTAAACCTGAGGAGTCACACCATGGGCATTCCAACCATCAAACACGTTCGCGCCTTCACCCTGCGAGGTGGCGGCGCGGATTATCACGATCAGGCGGACGGCCACTGGATCGACGATCACATCGCCACGCCGATGAGCAAATACCCCGAGTACCGCCAGAGCCGCCGCACCTTCGGCATCAACGTCCTCGGGACCCTGGTGGTCGAGATCGAAGCCAGCGACGGTACGGTCGGTTTCGCCGTGACCACCGGTGGTGAGCCTGCCGCCTACATCGTCGAGAAACATTTGGCGCGTTTCCTCGAAGGTGCACGGGTCACCGACATCGAAAAAATCTGGGACCAGATGTACCAATCGACGCTGTATTACGGCCGCAAAGGCATCGTCATCAACACGATTTCCGGTGTCGACCTGGCGCTGTGGGACTTGCTCGGCAAGATCCGCCAGGAGCCGGTGCACCAGTTGCTCGGCGGTGCGGTGCGTGACGAATTGCAGTTCTACGCCACCGGCGCCCGTCCGGACCTGGCGCAGAAAATGGGTTTCATCGGCGGCAAGATGCCGTTGCACCATGGCCCGGCCGAAGGTGAGGAAGGCCTGCGCAAGAACCTCGAAGAGCTGGCAACCATGCGCGAGCGGGTCGGCCCGGACTTCTGGCTGATGCTCGATTGCTGGATGAGCCTGGACCTCAACTATGCAACCAAACTTGCGGTCGGCGCCCACGCGTATGGGCTGAAGTGGATCGAGGAAGCCTTGCCGCCTGACGATTACTGGGGCTACGCAGCGCTGCGCAACAACGTACCCAAAGGCATGTTGGTCACCACCGGCGAACACGAAGCGACCCGCTGGGGTTTCCGCATGCTGCTGGAGATGGGTTGCTGCGACATCATCCAGCCGGACGTCGGCTGGTGCGGCGGGATCACCGAACTGGTGAAGATTTCGGCGTTGGCCGACGCCCACAACGCGCTGGTCATTCCCCACGGTTCTTCGGTCTACAGCTATCACTTTGTCGCCACCCGGCATAACAGCCCGTTCGCCGAGTTCCTGATGATGGCGCCCAAAGCCGATGAAGTGGTACCGATGTTCCACCCCCAATTGCTCGGTGAACCGGTGCCGGTGAACGGCCGTATGCGCCTGTCGGCACTCGACCAGCCTGGCTTCGGCGTCACCCTCAACCCGGAATGCCAACTGCATCGGCCGTATAACCACTGAGAAAGAACCCCGCCATGAACATTCCGCACAACGCTTTCAAGGCGGCGCTGAACAACAGCGCCACCCAATATGGAATCTGGGCCGGATTCGCTACCGGCTACGCCGCCGAGATCGTCGCCACCACCGGTTACGACTGGATGCTGATCGACGGCGAGCACGCGCCGAACACCGTGCCCGGTGTGCTGGCCCAGCTGCAGGCTGTCGCGCCCTACCCCACTGCACCGATCGTGCGCGCAGTGACTGGCGACGCCAACCTGATCAAGCAACTGCTAGATATCGGCGCACAGACGCTGATGATCCCGATGGTCGAAACCGCCGAGCAAGCCACAGCGTTGGTGCGCGCCATGCGTTACCCGCCGCACGGCATTCGTGGCGTCGGCGGCGGCCTGACCCGCGCCACACGCTGGGACGGCGTGCCGGATTACCTGACCACGGCCCACGAGCAGTTGTGCCTGATCGTGCAGGTGGAATCGCGGATTGGCGTGGAAAACGTCGAAGCGATTGCCGCCGTTGAAGGCGTGGACGCGGTGTTTATCGGCCCGGCGGATTTGTCCATTGGCCTCGGTCATGCCGGCAACCCTGGCCACCCCGAGGTTCAAGAACGCATTCAACACGCCGTCAAAGCCACCCTCGCGGCGGGCAAGGCTTGCGGAATCCTCGCACCGAACGAAGAAGACGCGCGCCGCTATCAGAGCTGGGGCTGCCAGTTCATTGCGGTGGCCATCGACATCAGCCTGCTGCGCCAAAGCGCCACGGCCACCCTCGCGCACTACCGCACACCGGCCACCGAACAAGCGCCGTCGCGCACCTATTGATCAGCCAAGGAGTCGTCCCAATGTCGTCCGTGCCTGTTTACAAAAACTTCATCAACGGCCAATTCGTGGCCAGCGCTGCCCATCTCGATGTGATCAACCCGGCCACCGGTGCCGTGTTGTCGAAAGTCCCGGCATCGACCGCCGACGACGTCGACCGCGCCCTCGCCGCTGCTCGCGCTGCGCAAAAAGACTGGTCGCGTAAACCGGCGATTGAACGCGCCGGGCATCTGCGCCGGATCGCCACGAAGCTGCGGGAAAACGTCGCCCATCTGGCGCGCACCATCACGCTGGAACAAGGCAAGGTCAGTGGCCTCGCCGAAGTCGAAGTCAACTTTACCGCCGACTACCTCGACTACATGGCCGAATGGGCGCGGCGCATTGAAGGCGAAATCATCACCAGCGACCGGCAGAACGAAAACATCTTCCTGTTCCGCAAACCCTTGGGCGTGGTGGCCGGGATTCTGCCGTGGAATTTCCCGTTCTTCCTGATCGCCCGCAAGATGGCGCCAGCCCTGCTGACCGGCAATACCATCGTGATCAAACCCAGCGAAGAAACCCCGAACAACTGCTTCGAATTCGCCCGACTGGTCGCTGAAACTGACCTGCCGGCCGGCGTGTTCAATGTGGTCTGCGGCGATGGCCGGGTGGGCGCGGCCTTGAGCGCGCACAAAGGCGTGGACATGATCAGCTTCACCGGCAGCGTCGACACCGGCTCGCGGATCATGGCCGCCGCTGCGCCGAACATCACCAAACTGAATCTGGAACTGGGTGGCAAGGCGCCGGCCATCGTCCTGGCGGATGCCGATCTGGATCTTGCGGTCAAAGCCATCCGTGACTCGCGCATCATCAATAGCGGCCAAGTGTGCAACTGTGCCGAGCGGGTCTACGTCGAGCGCAAGGTAGCCGATCAGTTCATCGAGCGCATCGCCGCGGCCATGAGCGCCACCCGTTATGGCGACCCGATTGCCCAGCCTGATGTGGAGATGGGCCCGCTGATCAACCGTCAGGGCCTGGACGGCGTCAACCAGAAAGTTCGCACCGCGCTGAGCCAGGGCGCGAGTCTGATCAGCGGTGGACAGGTTGCCGATCTGCCCAACGGCTACCACTTCCAGCCCACGGTGCTAGCAGGTTGCCGCGCCGACATGGAGATCATGCGCGAAGAGATTTTCGGCCCGGTGCTGCCGATCCAGATCGTCGATGACCTCGACGAAGCCATCGCCATGGCCAACGACTGCGACTATGGCCTGACGTCATCGATCTACACCCGCGACCTGAGCAAAACCATGCACGCGATGCGCGAGCTGGATTTTGGCGAAACCTACATCAATCGCGAGAACTTCGAAGCCATGCAGGGTTTCCACGCCGGCGTGCGCAAGTCAGGCATTGGCGGCGCGGATGGCAAGCACGGCTTGTACGAATACACCCATACCCATGCGGTGTATCTGCAAGGCTGAGCCAAGCACTTCCAGTGAGGGTCACGCACCATGCCGTTCCGCAGGCGCCTGACCCATCCCCTGACATAGACATCACTATGACGGTTACCCCCGCTCTATAACAGCACGATCATCGACAGCCATATTCACCTGTTCGATCCGCACCGCCCTCAAGGCGCTCCATGGCCCGAACCGGGGGGCACATTCCATGCGGCACATCTGACCGAACATTACTGGAAGCTCGCCGCCGAACATCACGTTATCGGCGCCATCACAGCCGAAGCCTGTCCCTGGCGCGGCGTCAACGCGTAGCTGCTGCAAACTCTGCGCGGCGATCCGCGAATGTTCGGCTTCGTCGGAAACCTCAATCGCTGGACGCGCACTTTGCTGCCGAGCCGCATCCGGCAACCAACTGGTGATCGCCCACGACAATGGTCCGCAGGTCCCAAGCCGACTGCGATTTTGCCCGCCATACTGGAAAAACCGCGGTGATCGGTCCACTCTCGGATATCGAAGCGATTGTCCAGAGCAAGGCTCTAGCGATCCCTGGATTCGTTCTGTCAACCATCTATGGAAAAGCAGACCCATGAAACCAATCCGCGCCGTTGCCCTCGCCTCACTCCTCTCAACCGCCTGCCTGACGGCCCATGCCGCCGATATACCGTTGGGCAGCAGTGCCATGGAAGGTCACATCGTTTCACGCGTACTGGCCGTTGATCCCGCCAACTACCAGGTCACCATCGAAGGTCGCGACAAGAGTCCAGTGCCTATCCAACTCACCGACCAGGCCAAAAACCTGCACAATTTGAAAGTCGGCGACACGGTCGATATTCATGTGATTCGCTCGGTCGCTTATAAGCTTGATACCAATGTTGGCGGTGCATCGGGCGTCACTGATGAATCCATGTCCATCCGCGCCACCAAGGACAACCCCAATCCCGGAGGTGAAGCGGTTCGCCAGGTCAAGGTCACGTCCAAGATCACTCGCATTGACCTGAAACAGCATGAGGTGACCTTGCTTCCGCCAGAGGGAGAAGCGACTGTCCTGAAAGTCGAAGACCCGAAGCTTCAGGAAAGAATGAAAAAACTCCAGGTGGGTCAGACGGTCGATGCCATTTATACCGAAGTGCTGAAGGTCAAAACTTCACGCTAACAACGTTCGCCGACAAACGTGGCCTCGAACAACAGGACTTGAGTTCGACATGACAGATCTGTTCAATGCAATCGGACTTGGGTTACTGGCGCTGCTGCCATTGACTAACCCCCCCACCACAGTTGCGCTGTTTCTCGCCTTGAGTAAGGGGCTGAGTCACAAGGAAAAAAAGTCACAGGCTTTTCTGACGTCATTCTATGTCTTTCTGATCATGACGTTCACTTACTATGTAGGCGCGTTTGTTATGGATGCGTTTAATATCTCCATACCGGGCTTGCGTATGGCCGGTGGCGGAATTCTCATCATCATGGGCTTGAAGATGCTGTTTCCACCGCCTCTTCAGCCCTCTGCTTCCAGCAACGGCGCAACCGAACAGCCGAACTTTGCGTTCATCCCGCTGGCCATGCCCAGTACGGCCGGACCTGGCACCATTGCGATGATCATAAGTTCCGCTGCCACTATCAAACACAGTACGTTGTTTCCTGCCTGGGTCTTATTAGTAGCCCCTCCGTTAATCTTCCTGTTTACCGCTCTTATCCTTTGGGTATGCCTGCTTGGCTCAGGAATAATCATGAGAATAATGGGACAGTCAGGCATTGATGCCATATCACGGCTGATGGGTTTCCTTCTGGTATGCATGGGCGCGCAATTCGCCATTAATGGCTCGGTGGAAATCATCCAAACCATCATCGACAGTAATGCTCACCTGCTCCGCCCTCAGTAATTTCAAGAGCGTTTTCTATGAGTACCACCTGGCTGGCTCTCGGCATCCGGTATGAGAAACCTGAGGTTCTGCTGTCGCGGATGCCAACCAGACGCGAGCCCAGCTTTGGCCCGCACCGATAGCTCCCCTCGGTGACAGGTCGCTATTTTTCAATAAGCCCTTCGCGCACCGACCGCCTGACCTCAGCCTGTATGGCATAAGCCGGCGCCTCTACAGCATTGAAATCCTGTGTATAGCGCTGGGCAAATCCTTCTACCCCCCACTCCTGATACTGCTGCACATGCTTTAACTCGTGAGCCCAGAGCGCGATGTTCTGTTCTGCGGTTTGAGCGTCCCGGAAAAGGATGATGTCGATCAGCGTCACGGCTCCGACATCGGGGTTTTGCAGCATGGCAGTGGCAGCGTTGAATTGACCGTCGTCGCTGACTTTGTAGCGCGCGGTATCGAGGACGCTGGGGTCGTACCAGCGCAGCAGTTGCTGCCGGATGTGCGGTGGAATGGGTTGGATGCCGGTGCTGGCTGCATCAGCGCGGGCTTGGGTCAACCATAGCGCCAGGGCAGGTGCCGCGACCTGGTGGACGTCATCAGGCAGGGAGCCGAGCATCGGCTCCAGGTCTGGCAGGCAGATGCAGCCGTTCAGGCACACTTCTTTTTCGCCAGCTGGGCAAGCGTTGGTCTGGGCTGGCACTTCAAGCGTCAGGCAAAGCACAAACAGCGCCACCAGGCGCGTGGTGATGGGTGGCATTGGCGCTCCAGGGACGGACGCAGCGCGAACAGGTCACAATTGATGGAGGATCAGCTAGCTTTAGCGTAGTCCCGAACCAGACGCTCCCAAGATAATTGCAGGGCAGACCATTTTTTCCGTGAATCCCTCGATAGGCGACTTAACGTACAGCCGCTGGAGCGTGTTCAAGCCAGCAGTTCGGTGATCCACCGGGCTTGCCGGGCGATGTCTTGCACCTTTTCCTCGGGCACAACCTGCCGAGCCCGGGCGAAGCTGGTCAGCGTCTGTTGCTTGTGGCGCAGAATGCGCTGCCACTTGATCAGGAACGCCGGGCTGCGTGCCTGCATCTGCAGTGGGCCGAAGTACAGCTCCTCGGCGGTATACAGCACTGGCCCGACGCGCTCGGCGACGATGATCTCGTAGTAGAAGCGGTTTTCCCGCAGCACTTCCTCGCAGAGGATACGGTAACCATGCTCCATCAGCCATTGGCGCAATGGCTGCTCGCCACCGTTGGGCTGCAGGATCAGTCGCTCACGGCCGTTCAGGCGCGCCTTGCCGTTGTCGAGGATGTCGCGGATCGTCTCGCCGCCCATGCCACAGATGCTGATCGCCGTGATCCCGTCTTCTGGCTCGATCGCCGCCAGGCCATTGGCCAGGCGCACGGTGATCCACTGGTCCAGGCCGTTCTCGCGCACAGTGCGTTCGGCCGAGCGCAATGGCGTCAATGCCACCTCGCCCGCCACCGCCGCCGCGATGGCGCCACGGCGCATCAACGCCACCGGCAGATAGCCGTGATCCGAGCCGATATCGGCCAGGCGCGCATCTGCTGGTACATGCGCCGCGACGCGTTCCAGGCGCATGGACAATGTGTGTTCGTTCAACAGCAGCCCCTTTTCACCACGAATATCCGACACCTTTGGCCGGATCGGGGCGCGATTCTGTCGAGTCACGCCATGCATTTCAAATTTATGCGACCAGGGCCATCTCGCCCCGACCTACCGCACACGTATCGACCCAAAAAAAATACCTGGATCAGCTCTCAGGGGAAATGATCGAGTCCAGACTGGGTTCAGCAGCCAGTTTCAATCGGTCAGCTTTACTGATGTATTTAGACTTACTGGGCGGTGCCAATTTGGCGCTGGCCTTTTTTGCGTGAGCCTTTAATAACTGCTTTATTTTTTTACGACGGTTCATATGTCCTGCTCGGCGTGTGAGTTCGTGAATGATGGCAGAGGTTCGGGTAACGGGACAATGGTTGATGGCTTCCAAGTGGTTCGCGACAACGCTTCTGCGACCTGCCAGCACTTGTCCTATCCTTCCATCTAACCCATGACTCCGGACATCGAAATGCCCGCCCTCGAATCCACCCTCCTCCAGAGCTGGCACCACAACGCCCAATCCTGGATCGAGGCCATCCGTACCGGCACCATTGAAAGTCGCCTGAAAGTCACCGACCAGGCCATCCTGCTGGCGGTACTCGGCCGCCAACCCGAGCACGTGCTCGACCTGGGCTGCGGCGAGGGCTGGCTGTTGCGTGCCCTGGCTGACCGCGCCATCCAGGCGGTTGGTGTGGATGGCGATGCAGCGCTGGTCGAGGCGGCGCGGGCGGCGGGCTCTTCGCGGGTGCATTTGGCGAGCTATGAAGAGTTGGTGGAGGCAAAGGTAGACATTGGCAGCAACTACGACCTGATCTGCGCCAACTTCGCCCTGTTGCACCAGGACATCATTCCCCTGCTCGCGGCCATGAACGCCCTGCTCGTCCCTGGTGGCACGCTGGTGATCCAGACGCTGCATCCGTGGACCGCGGCGGCGGGCGACTATCAAGATGGTTGGCGGGAGGAGACCTTCGCTGGGTTCAAGGGGCAGTGGCAACCCATGCCGTGGTACTTCCGAACGCTGTCCAGTTGGCTCAATGCTCTGGACATGGCCGGTTTTCGGCTGGCCGGCTTGCAGGAACCGCAGCACCCGCAAAGCCTTGTGCCGCAGTCATTGCTGCTGGTGGCTGAGCAAAACCCACCCACTGCCGCAAAAGTAGTCGCGGCAATGGGTACTGACTGACAGGCAGAACTGCATCACGCCCCATCGGGATAGTTGCTTTTCGATTAAAGGTGCAAGACTTGCAAAAATGGAGTCGTGTCGATCAGTACCGATAGGTTGCCTGCACTGAAATTCCATTCGCACTATTTTTGTAGTTGGCACTGTATTCCGGTTGAAGTCCGGAGTTGTTCGAATGCTGTACTGAGGCTTTTGAATCCCAGAGATAGCCATACGCAAAGTCTAACGTCAGATCGGCAGTCGGCGAATAAGCGCCGCCCAAGGTCACGGCCTGGCGATTCCCGACCGGAACGCGCACGCTGCGGTCGGCATTTCCAACGGGCGTCTGATCATAGGCGTAGCCTGCACGAATCAGCCATTGCGGGTTCAATTGATAGGATGCGCCAACCGCGGTGGACCAGGTGTCGTGCCAGTTCATCTCTTCGGCCACACGCCCCAGGCCAGCAGCCTGGCCCATGGCGGAAACACCGCTGTTGATTGCTTCGATCTTCTGAATCCGGCTCCAGCGTGTCCAGGTGGTCCCCAGGTATCCGGTCCAGCGACTATTGAATCGATGGGTGATGGACGTATCCACTGATTCGGGCATCGTAAGATCTATCTTGGTGTCATACTTTCCATCCAGCGGGATAACGCTCGGGGAGCCGGAAACCTCAGTGTGCCCTTTGAGCTGATAGTTCACCTTCGAGTGATAGGTAATCCCCCAACGGGTTGCCTCATTAAAGTCGACCAAGAGTCCGACGTTGTAGCCAATCGCCGTGTCATCGCCTTTGATGGTAACCAGTGTGTCCTGGCCGTTGTTCAGGGCGCCGGTTGCCATGTAATTCTGAAGCTTTGCATTGAAACGGTTCAGGGTCGGTCCACCCCCAATAGACACGTAATCATTGATTCGATAGGCAATGGTAGGCTGCAGCGTTATCTCCTTGGTCGTGCTGTAGGAGCCATGGTAGCGACCCTGAAAAGAGCCCTCGTAATCATTGATCAGACCACTCGGGGCATAGAGGCCCAGCCCCACCGAAAGACGCTCATCAAGCGGTGTCGACATATAGGCGAAAGGAACGGCCCCCAAAGGTACCGAGTCCCCCTCATTCGTGCCTGGGGCACTGCTCTGCGCATCACTGATGTCGTCGCTCACCGAAACGATCGCGGCACCGCCGGAAATTTCACTGCGCTTCAACTTGGTCAGGCCAGCAGGATTTCCATAGATGGTGCTGGCGTCCAGCGCGGAAGACGACCTTCCTGCATAAGCAGTTCCCGCACTGCTTGCACTTTGTTCGTTTAGAGCAATGCCATTGGCACCTGCAATAGAAGAGGCGCTGAGCAGGGCCATGGCACTGGTGACCTTAATCCAGACAGCATACTTTCGCTGAGCAGAGAGACACGGGATCACACGGCTATTCAGTTTCATTGTCCACCTCTTGTTTATTGTTTTTATTGATTGCACGCAGGCAAGGCTTCGCCTTCCTGTGCACTTTTCAGTGCCGGCTGGAATTGATCGAAGTTGTGTAAAAGGCCCTGACTGAACAACACCAGGGCACGACTGCCGCGATTACAGATGCGAATCAGAGACTCAATTAAGCCACTCGGTTTGAAAGCTATAACGCCCCAAAAGCGGAGCCAGGACTTCCTGGGCAGTTCCGGCCCGGATGCAGGCGACATGCCCACGGCGATTGTCCTGCACGACCTCAACAGCAATATTCGAAAGCCCCAGGCGTTCCACTTCTTCCTGGACTACTTTGGCAATCTCCCGCTGTTGCAAAGCGGGCTTGAATATCTTGCCCACGGCAGTCAGTGGCAACGCCTCGAGAATTTCAATGCGCTTGGGGACTGCTGCCCGCTCGCTGATATTGAGATGAGCGAATGCCTCAAGTTCTTCGGCGTTGCAAACTTGCCCGGGACGCAGTTGAACGTAGGCGACTGGCACCTCGCCCGAGTAGGCATTGGGGCTGCCGATTGCAGCGGCCAAGGCGACAGCGGGATGCGCCTGCAGAGCCTCCTCGATTTGCTTGGGATCAATGTTGTGGCCGCCGCGAATGATCAACTCCTTCTTGCGTCCGGTCAGCCAGAAGTACCCCTGTGCATCCTGACGGCCCAAATCGCCCGTATTCAGCCAGCGCTGACCTTCGATATCGATCCAAAGGCCCTGGTTATGACGCTCCTCCAGATAGCCCTCGAAGACATTCGGGCCACTGATCGTGATGAGGCCGATCTCATCCACATTGGCGTCGCGCAGGTACTCTCCAGAATCATCGAGCACGACCGCGCGCATATTCTGGTAGGCAATCCGCAGCCCGATGGAGCCGATACGGCGCTCGCCATGGGGCGGATTGATTGAGGAAACGCAGGTGCCCTCCGTCAGACCGTAACCTTCAAGGATCTTTACCCCGGTCCTGCGCTCGAACTCCCGGAAAAGCTCAGCCGGCATGGGTGCGGCGCCACACATTGCATAGCGAAGACTGGACAGGTCGCAGCCCTGCCATTCATTTTGCAGAAGTGCGGCATAGACAGTTGGCACGCCGGAAAAGAGGTTGATACCGAAGTGCTCGACCATCTCCCAGAATCGTGGGATCACCCCCTCGCCACGATACCCATGAGGCGTGCCGAGGATCACATGGTCGCCCTGAGTCCAAGGCACCAACCCCGTCACCAGTTGTCCATTGACATGAAACAGCGGCAGGCCACAAAAGATAACCTGGCCACCACTGCGTGGCTGCAAATGAGCGGCTACGGCCCATGCATTGAACACTTCAGAGCCATGGCTACGTGCGGCAATCTTGGGAAGCCCGGTGGTGCCGCCCGTACAGATGTAGGAGGAGCACTCGTCGTGGCGGATTTGCCGACCACTCTTCAGGTGTGTGTGCGGCTGAGTACTCATCAGCGATTGCCAATCGTGGATCGCGATATCTCGGTGTAAGTCTCGCTCCTTCAGTGCCGCTGCTTTCAGGGCCCCACGCACAGGTTCGGCGACATAGGGCTCCATGCTGACCCACACGACAGACCTGACCGTGGGCAACTGATCCAGTTGCGAAGCCAGTTTTGGCCACAGATCGCTGCCCGCCGTTGGCGCGAGCGTCACTACCACGGATGCCTTCGCAGCATCCAGCAAGCCAGCTATCTGCTTGGCCTCGAGCAGCGGATTGATTGCCATGACGATGCCCGCCGCCTCCCCGCCCCATATCGTGAAATGGGTTTCCGGCAGATTGGGCAAGATAAAGGCAAGCACCTCGCCCGGTTTGATACCCAAGTCATGGAAAGCATTCGCCGCGCGGGTGATATCCGCGAAGAGCTGGGAGTAGTTCCATTTGTAGGTGCGCTTGAAATCGGCGGCATCGGCGAAGAAGCTAAGCGCCGGTGCCTGGGGGGAGCACCGGGCTGCCTGTCGCAGCGCTTCATAAGTGCTGGATGCCAGGCCACGTTCCGACAGGGGGACTTGTTCGAGGCTTTCGATGTCACTCAGGGTCTGCACAACCATCAGGCTTCCTCCACGACTCGGTTGCGTTGCACGCCGAGGTCGATCACACCATCGGCGCTGCGAATGCGCGCCTCAACCACGTCACCTGGCTTGAGATATTGCGTCCGACCTTCCTGCGCCTTGAGGAAAAGCTTCCATTTGGTGGCTTCTGGCATCAGGGCCGCAATACGCTGTTTGCCAGGCGAAGGTACCGTGAGCGCACAGCCAGCAGGCGTACCGGTGGCGATCAGGTCTCCAGCGGCGAAATCTTGCAGGGCGGAAAGTTCGGTAAGGGTTTCAGCGGGGCCGTAAACCAGGTTGGCCGTGCTGTCGTTCTGTCGCACCTGGTCGTTGACCGTCAGGCGCAGTTGCAGCTCTTTGAGGTAACGAATGTTCGTGGCATCCAGAAGGCAGAGGTACGGGCCGACCGGACCGAAAGTGCGGAAGCTCTTGCCCTTGTAGAACTGCATCTGAGGAATCTGAATGTCACGAGCCGAGTAGTCGTTGACGATGACGACGCCTGCAATGAACTCATGCAGATTGGCGTCGGTGACAGCAACAGCGCCGTTGATCGCGCGTTTCATCACCAGCCCCAGTTCGATCTCGTAGTCGAGGAAGCGCACGGTGCGCGGCTTGATCAGGTCGCTGTCAGCCGCCACCAGGCAACTCGTCGCCTTGGTGAAGATCATGTTGAATTTCTTCGCATCCGGGTCCATGCCCGACTCGATCATGTGCTGGCGATAATTGGCGCCCTGGCAGACGAACTGCTGGTTGCGAGTCACCGGCGACAGCAGTTTCACTTCGCCCTCCGCAAGCTCCGTACCTGTTATTTGAGCGAGGTCGTCGATACTGTTTTCGCGAATGAAATCACCGGTGGTTTCAAAAGCGCCGGGGACAACCGTGATACGGCCCTGGCGTAGCACGCCCCAGTGGATACCGTTCTGAAATTCGAAGCGGACTACGTGTACAGCAGACATTGAAGGTACTCCTGGAGCGGCGTTTGTCTCGCGCTCGGCGGCGCGAGAACTGTGGTGTTGTTCTGAGAGGGGGCTGGCAACGCTGTAGACCAACGAGCCGCCGGCGATCAACGCGCCGGCTTTGAGCACATCCCGACGGCCATACCTGGTTGCATTGCCCGACATGGCGGCAGCTCTACCCGAACATCCGCATGAGTGTTATCAACTTGCGAATGCTCAAGTCCGGACTGCGTCGCAGGTTGCGCAACAGCGCACGCAGATTGGCCAGGCTCATCTTCGGTTTTGTAAAACGCTTGGGCATGCGCTGCCCCCACTGCGCCATTGCCTCGGGGCTCACGGGATGAATGCCCGTAGGCTGTGCAGCCGTGAAAATATCCCCGTCGCAGTAATGCTCGTGCTTATCGCCCCAAGGGTCTTGCCAGTAATCGAAGATCTGACTGCCCAGAATGTGTCGGCCGATGCCCCATGAGTGCACCCAACCGCGCTCGCGCAGGACGCGCTGCCCCATGCCCACAGCGTCTGCATCGACGACCTCATAGGCGCTATGGCTATAAGTCGCCATGAACCCTTGCGCTATCGCGAGCGTATGGTGATCCGCAGGAGTGTCACCAAGGTCAAGGCGCATAAAGGTGACAATAGGTGTGCCATCGGGGAGTACCTGTACGTCGCTGGGAATCAACCCGAAATGCTTCGTATACCAGGCGCAGGTCGCCTGGTAGTCGGCCACTTCGATGACGATGTGGCCCAGTTTGAGGACTTCAGCCGGAGCGATCGGCGGGCGCTGCGTGGCGTTGATTCGCGGTTGCTCCTGCGCCAGATTCCAGGAAAGAGGAGCTCTGTGTCCCAGCGTTATACCTGCCGTCTGGTCGCAAACAGCTTCCACGATGAATCCGGAAGGATCGGTGAGTTTGACGCAATACCCACCACCAGGATGTTCTGATTTTTCTACCAATGACGCGCCTGGGATGCGCGTCAGTTTTTCCAGATCCTTGAGCGACTGGACTGCCAGTCCGAACCCGACAAAACGTGCATGTTCTGCACGATGGACACGGTAACAGTAAGCAGCGGGGACGGTGGCGCGCAGGTAAAGCGTATCGGCGTCCTGCTGACTTACCGACAGGCCGAAGTCAGTCAGGAACCGCGCCGCCTCGTTCAAATCCGGCCGTTGAAAGATCAGGTGCGTCAGATCCTGGGCCTTCACCGTCGGTTGCGGATGCCGGGCAGGTTGTGGTGTCGCTAACCGGGGCATTTCATTTTTGTGGGTCATTGTTCTTGTTTTCCGGGTTTTCAGGGTAAAGCCGTCCCCGCACCCCTGAAAATCCAGGGGTGTCTGGTTGACTCGGTTAATGAATCAGTCGAGGGAAGGCAGTGCTGGCAACTCGCTGGTCGCCAGCGCTCTAGCCTCTTCAGGCGGGACGCCCAATGCCCGCAGCACCAGCTCGGCCGTGTCAGAGCCCGATTCGCGCCACGTCCTGTGGCCTTCCAGCACCAGGAAAATCGAGCCCAGGACACTGCTCGATATCAGCGTCATTACCGAGAGCAATTGCCCCTTTTCAAACGTGTACCGCCCACTGGACAGTCCGCTCAGAAGATCGGTCGTCGCTTGGCTGCTGAACATTTCGCGCAACGAAGCATTGCTCATGGCGAATTTATGGATGAACGCCCCCCACTGAGAGTCTTCGTGCGCTCGACGAATGAACAATCGAATGCCATTGGCAAGGCGCTGAGCCGGATCAGTGAGGGAGTTGAAGCTCTTGTTGACACGCTCATGCATCTCCTTGGCGAGATGGCTGGCGACCGCCTCGAACAGGCTTTCCATGTTGTCGATGTTGCTATAGACCGTTCCGCGCGCCACGCCTGCCTCTTGTGCGAGGTCAAGAATGTTCACTTGTGAGGTGCCTCTTTCAGCGAACAGGCGAAAGGCGGCTTGATGAATACGGCGCTGTGTTGGGTTCAGGGATTCCACGGTTCTCTCTCCAGGATTACCTTACGGCCCGATTGAACACTTGTGTTCAGTTTACGTCAACAACGTTTTTTGAATTAAATACGTTTTTCTCAATGAGATCCTTTCTATGGCTAAAAAAACCGGTAGAACGATTGGATATGGCAGGATCGTTGAAGGGCTCTACACATTGACACAACTGAACACGCGTGTTCAGCTATGTCGTGTTTCTGGCTCGCCGTCCCGGCAGGTCATCAAACCGGCCCCTCGATGCAAACCAGGAGCTCAACAACCTGAGCAAGCACTGTGCAGACGGTGCTCAAACGGTATGACCCTTAGCGATGGCTGGCCGAATTCTCATCAGCTGAAGGACAGAACATGACCGGCTCAAAGCTCTTCAAACCGCTTCGTTTGCCTAACGGCACGGTGATTCCCAACCGAATCGCCAAGGCTGCCATGGAGGAGAATCTTGCCAATGAGGATCACGCTCCAGGGGATGCGCTGGTTAAGCTCTACCGGCGTTGGGCGGACGGTGGGGCCGGCCTGATCATCACTGGCAACGTCATGGTTGACCGCCACGCCTTGACCGGACCCGCTGGTGTAGTGCTTGAGGACGATCGGAACCTGGGCCAGTTCAGGCTATGGGCCGATGCTTGCCGCAGTCGCGGAGCCCAGGCCTGGATGCAAATCAATCATCCCGGACGGCAGCTATTGGCCTCCATGGGGCAATCGGCACGGGGCCCCTCCGCGGTGGCTGTCGACATTCCCGGACTATCAAAGGCCTTTGTGCCGCCCAGAGCCTTGAATGAGCAGGAGATCGAAGAGCTGATTGAGCGCTATACCCGGGCCGCAGTGCTGGCTGAGCGTGCCGGATTCACCGGCGTGGAGATTCATGCAGCGCATGGTTACCTGTTCAGCCAATTCCTCTCCCCCTTGACCAACCGGCGTAGCGACCGCTGGGGCGGCAGCCTGGAAAGTCGTGCGCAAATTCTCCTGCAAACCATCGATGCAATACGCCGGCGAGTGGCACCGATCTTTTGCGTCGCTGTGAAGCTCAATTCCGCGGACTTTCAACGCGGTGGTTTCGATGCCGAGGATGCGGCGCGCGTGGTGGAAATGCTCAACGCCAAGGCGGTCGACCTGGTCGAGTTGTCCGGTGGCAGCTACGAAAGCCCGGCGATGCAGGGGCAAACCCGCGATGGCAGCCGCCTGGCTCGAGAAGCGTATTTTCTCGAGTGCGCGGAAAAAATAGGAGAAATCGCGCGCATGCCGCTGATGGTCACCGGCGGCGTGCGCAGAAAGGAGGTCGCGGAGCGAGTGGTGAGCGGTTCGGTGTCGATGGTGGGGCTTGCCACTGCGCTGGCAATCGAGCCGGCCCTGCCAAGCCAGTGGATGGCAGGTCAGGACACCGAAGTGGAGCCGATCGTCGTCCGCTGGAAGAATAAGGCGCTGGCGTCGCTTGCAGTGGCGTCGGTGGTCAAGAAGCAACTCGGCTTGTTGAGCCAAGGCAAACAGACAAAACCCAGGACGTCGCCACTCATGGCATTGATCGGCAATCAGCTGAAATCTCGTCGCCAAGCGAAGAACTATCGGCAATGGATTGGCCGGGCTTAGCCGGCTGAGGATGACATCAGGACTAGGGTAGCGGCTTACCGGCGATTTTCTTGGCTCTGGCAGGTGTTACGCCCAGCGCCTTGAGAATCATCTCGGCAACCTGCAGATCGTGCTCCGCCACCGCACGCCCTTCGACAACCGAGCGCATGGCGCCGGTTGTGCACGATACGACCATGTCCAGGGCGATCCCTTCGTCCTCGTAAGCGAAAGTCCCCGCGCGCAGCCCTTCACGCAAGTCGCCCAGCACATGGGCGGCCAAGCGCGAGCGCATGGTCTGATCGGAATGGATGATGCGCAGCAGTGCGTTAGCCCATTGATGGTCGTACGCGGCCCGGCAGATGAACATGCGCACGCCAATCGAAAGCCGCTGTGCACCACAGTGTACGTCCGAGCTCAGGGCGGAAATGGCATCGGAGAACTCGCTCGCCATGGCGATGCCAACCGCCTCGAGGACTTCATCGCGCGTTCGAAAATAGTTGTAGATGGTGCCGTTGGAGACCGCGGCCTCCGCGGCGACATCGAGCAGTGCAATCTCCCCCACTTCCTTGCGTGCGACCAGACGCAACGCCGCGTCCACCAGGCCGCGACGGGTGCGTTCCCGCTTCTTGTGGCCTCGAGTGAGAGGCTCTTGCTCAGTTGCTTCTGAAGGAAAAATGGGGGAAGGCATCTTCACGCTCTTAATCGAGGAGGCTCGTTTATGGTAATGGAAACGTTGTCGGCCGTGGAATCGGCGCTACCCATCAGGATCAGGCAGTCTCGAACCAGGCTGCCTGCCTGTGCGCCGGGAGCGTGGTGCATGATGATACGGTCGGGGCGGATCGCGACGAGCGTGCCTTTGGCAGCCAGCGGCAGGATGTCATGGTTCAGGTCTTCGATGAAGTCGCAAGCGCTGTCGGAGCGCTGACCGCAGGCTCCGATCTGCAAGAAGTGGCCTCCCATCTGTATCCAGGAAAAGACCTCGGCAGCGCTCAGCAGCGACAACGGGTCGACACCGAATCCGACCAGGGTCAGGTTGTGTCCAAGCGCATCGTCGCTCAGTTGGATCTGCTGTTGCGTGTTGCGTACCCAGGCCTGGGGAAACAGGCTGCCACGCACCAGTTTGTCGCCACGACGATGACGCATGAACAGACCGTTTTTGAAGATGTTCTTCGGTTTGATGTCCAGTTGTTCGAAGTACTTTCTGGAAGCGGGAGTCAACGCCAGCGCGCGCATCATTGCGTGGATGAAGAAAGCGGCGACCTTGTTTCTTGGCATCACCAGACGGCCCATGAGTTTTGCCAGATTGATCATCGCCTGGGCATGGGGGCGGCGCTCTACGTCATAGGTATCGAGTACTGAAGGCGCGGCTTGGCCGTGAAGGACCCAGGCCAGTTTCCAGGCGAGGTTGGCGCCATCTCGAAGCCCCGCTACGAGACCTTGCCCGACAAAGGGGGGAGTAATGTGGGCTGCATCCCCTACAAGGAAAACTCGCCCCTTGCTGAACCTGTTGCAGCAGCGCGCGTGGAATCGATACACCGCCTTGCGCTCGACTTCCAGCTCCTGCGGATTGATCCATGGCGCAATCAGCCGAGCGATGCTTTCCGGGCTTTCCAGCTCTTCCCGGGATTCGCCTGGGTGCAGCATGAACTCCCAGCGCTCCCTTCCGCCGGGCGCAGGCATGTGCGGCGTTGGGCGCTTTGGATCACAGAGAAACTCAACGTGATCAATGGCTGACTTATGCCGGTTTTTGGCATCGACAATCAGCCAATCCTCTGCATAGGTTTGTCCTTCGAATTCCTGGCCGATCAAGGCCCTGACCCTGGAGCTGGCACCATCCGCACCGATCAGGTATCGGGCGCGAATGAAATGCAGATGGCCGTCCTGGTCCCGAACGGAGGCGACGACACTCTCCGATTCCTCGACCAGATTCTCGAGCTCGAAGCCACCCAGGCTGGTCACCGACTTCAGCCCAGAAACCTGTTTACGCATCGCGTGTTCGAGGTCGGGTTGATAGAAAGTCACCAGTTTGGGGTGGCCGTCGATGCACCCGGCGGTGTTGGCCCGACTGAATTGCCCGAGGACCGGGGAGTGCATCTTCACTTCAGGGATAACGATCTTCTCGAAAGCATCTTCCGACAATCCGGCGAGTTGCAGGATGCGAAGCGCCTCGTTGTCCAGAGCGATGGCACGAGGCATTAGCAGGACCTCATGGGTCTTGTCCAATACCAGTGTCTTTACTCCATAGCGGCCGAGCAGCGCCGCGATTGTCGCCCCTACCGGGCCGTTACCGACGACCAGCACATCGACGGCGGCGGGAGGCAGTTGCGAAGCTTTTTTGTTGTTGTTCATCTCGAGCCCTTGTTGTGATTGAAGTGGTGAGACGCGCCGGTCTCATCGTCAGGCAAGGTCAAGGTATGTAAAATTGAGACATATTTCAATATTGAAATTTTCGTCATTACCATTTCAAGATCATTACCGCCTCGGAATGAGGCCCTATGTTCTGTGCCGAAGGTGTCAGGGGGCCATGCGCAGTCGCAACGTCTCATCGAATTGTCCTGCGATGGAGAGCGGGTAGCGTTTGCATCGATTTCCGACCGGCGAGGCTTGGCTTATGAGCCGATCAGCGTTGTTATTGGAGTAATGGCCCAGTGCTAGAAACTATGTTTTAGTCTTCAGGAATCCAACGTGGCGCGTCCGCAGCCTCATCCGAACCCAGTCCAGCTCTGCTTCGTCGAGTTCGAGCTCGACGAAGCCAATGCCTGCTTGTTACGTAACGGAGAAGCCGTGGCGTTGGCACCAACGCCCTTCACTCTGCTGTGCGCACTTGCACGCCAACCCGGATCGCTGGTGACCAAAGATGCTTTGCTTGATGCCGTGTGGGGGCATCGGTTCGTCAGCGATTCGGTGCTGAAGACAGCCATCAGCGATCTGCGCAAGGTGCTGGGCGATGACCCCAGGCAGCCCCGCTTCATTGAGACTGTGTCGCGGCGCGGCTATCGCTTCATCGCCGCGCCATCCCCTGCCCCTTCGATGCCGCCGGCATCCGCGACGGTGCCGGCGGCCGGTGCGTATCCGTCGCCGCCATTCATTGGTCGCACCGACAAACTTTCAAAACTGCAGCGCGCGTGGGAGCGGGCTTACGGAGGGCAACGCGCAGTGGTCTGGCTTGCCGGAGAGCCGGGGATTGGCAAGACCACGTTGATCGAACACTTCCTCGCCAGCCTTGGTGACATCGCCTGCGCACGTGGCCATTGCGTGGAGCACTACGGCACCGGCGAGCCATACCTGCCGGTGCTGGAAGCGTTGGCCGATCTGTGCCGCAGCGACCCCGCCCTGCCGACGCTGCTGCGCGCCGTGGCGCCAACCTGGCTGCTGCAACTGCCGTGGCTGAGCACCGCGCAAGAGCGAGACGCGTTGCGGCGCGAGCTTGCCGGCATCGGTCCGGATCGCATGCTGCGGGAAATGGGCGAACTGCTGGACCGCTACACTGAGCAGCGGCCGCTGTTGCTGGTAACCGAAGACCTGCATTGGAGCGATCGAGCGACGGTCCAGCTCATCGACTATGTGGCGCGGCGACGGGGCCGCACGCGGCTTATGTGGCTGGCGAGCTTCCGCGTCGCCGAAGTGGTGGCGCTTGATCATCCACTCAACTCGTTGCGCCACGAACTGCGCCTGCAACGTCTGTGCGAGGAAGTGGTGCTCGACCCGTTCTCGGAAACCGAGGTCTCTGACTATGTCGCGCTGCGCTCAGCCTCTCTGGCCCGCGATGAAACCTTCGTGCGTGCCCTGCACGAGCGCACCGACGGTGTGCCGCTGTTCGTCTCGTCAGTCATCAGCGAAGTGATGGACACAACGGGCGACGACGCCACCATCGAGGCCCGGCTGGCGGGGATGGCGGTTCCCGAGAACCTTGCGGCCATCATTGATCACTACATCACCAAGCTCGGGCCGGAGCAGCTTGCGCTGCTCTCGGCGGCAGCGGTATGCGGAGTCGAGTTCCGGGTCGAGACGGTTTCGCTGGCCCTCGAACGCGACCTCGCTTCGGTGGCCCACGCCTGCGAGGAACTGGTGCGCGAGCAGGTGTGGCTCACGCAGTCGCGGGCCGCTGAACTTGAAGAGACGGTGGAGCTACCCTACTCGTTCCGCCATGCCCTCTTCCGCCAGGTACTGTACGACCGCACGCCGCGCTCATTGCGTACCCACCTTCATCGCCAGGTTGGCACTGCGCTCGAACGCGAGCGCATGGCCGGCGTGCCGGTTGCTGCCTCGGAGCTGGCGACGCACTTCGACCGGGCCCGGCAGCCGATGATCGCGCTGCACTACTACGCCGAGGCCGCGGAAGCCGCGTTGCTGCACTTCAGCCCAGCCTTGTGCTTCGGTCTCACTGAGCGCGCGATGGTCCTGCTGTGGCAGGCGCCGGAAGGGATGGAGCGCGATACGCTCGAAATTACCTTGGCCACGCTGCAAGGCGTGTCGGCGTTCCATACGCTCGGTGTCGGCAGCGAAGCCAGGAACGCGTTCGAACGCGCGTACACGCGGCTAACGGATGTACCCGAGCATCCGATGCGCGGTCGCCTGCTGCACGGATTCGGCTATCTGCTCGGTCTGCGCGGCGACTATACATTGGCGCTGGCGGTCGCGGAACGCGCCGAAGCCCTCTCGACCCAAGCAAACGATCCAGCACTCATGCTGGTGGCGTGCATCGTGCAGGGCGAGGTTCATCATCTCCAGGGGCGCACGCAGGCAACCCGCCGATGGCTGGAGCGCGCACTCGCAATCGCCGAGCCGCTGGGCATCGGGGCGAACGAGATCTTTGCGGCCGATCCTCAGGTCATGCTGCACGGCATGCTGGCCATAGAACTCGTGCGTTCTGGCCTGGTTGAGCAAGGCCAAGCTCATATGCAACTGGCGCGAAACCGCGCACAAACGCTTCGCCAGCCTATGACCTGGCTGGTCGCCACCTGGCAGGAGGTGTTGATCGAAGTGCGAATGGGAAACCCTGTGCGTGTGGCAGCGCTGGCTGACGACATGCAGACATTGGTCGACGAGTATTCGCTCGCACTGGGGCGCACGGCTTGCCGCTGGTGGCACGGCTGGGCTGACGCGCGCAACGGCGCACCGCGCGACGGCTACCGCAGCATCCGCGAGGCCTACGAAGAACACACCGGACTCGGCATGCGCTCCGGAGCCAGCGAGGTGCTCGGCTACGCCGCCGAGGCGTTGCTGCTGGCGGGTGATTGCGATGCCGCGCGAGTCGAGCTACAGGAAGCCCTACACGTTGGGGAAGAACTGGGCGAGCGCGTGTACCTGCCGCAATTGTTGCTGCTGGAGGCAGCGATTGCGCGGACGCAGGGCCGGCTCGATGCCGGCAGCATTGCGGTGCGGCGTGCGGTTGAGGAGGCGCGCACCCAGGAAGCACCGTGGCTGGAGCTGCAGGCGTTAGTCGAGCTGTGTGGGCACCACGACGCTACGGCCGAGGACCGCCAGGCCCTGGCGGCGCTGCTTGACCAGTTGCCCGAAACGGAGGGAACCGAGCTGGTGAAACGTGCGCGCTCGCTGCTTCAGGGCGCAAAGTCTGATTGAAGAGTTAAGGGCGCAAACTTGTGGGAGTGAGCCTGCTCGCGATGACGGAGGTACATTCAGCATCAATATTGGCTGACCCGTCGCCATCGCGAGCAGGCTCGCTCCCACAGGGGCTGCGGTGTTCAAACCCTTAACTTACCGGCATTGATTTCTGTCGGAGCGGTGCTGTCCCGACCGAAGTCTGACCTTTCGCTTACGACTCGACCCAGGAGGCGGCCTACGCTGTCGTCGAACTTTCTTGCCCCCTGGTCTGTGATGAGTCTGAACCCTGAATCCAAGTACCCCAATCGTCGCTCGTATGTCCTGAAGCTGCGCAGCGATGCCACGCCCGGAGCCCTCGCGGGCCGCCTTGAAAACCTGGTCACCGGGCGTCAGCGCGAGTTTTCGTCTGCCGAAGAATTGCTGGAGTCGATTGACTCGGACCTCACGTCGGCGGCCGACGAGCACGCGGCAAATGCCGACGGCGAGTGACGCCTCCAACATGAATGAACGCTCGATATGGCGACCGAACGGCGATGTTTCGCTGACGACTTCGCGCATACCGGGCCCTACGCTGATGCCATCTCGAATCTATACGAGTCCAATCCGATGCTGCGATGTCCCCTTCCCCTTCCGTTGTCCCGCTACGCCGGGCAGACGCCCTTGCAACATGCCGAACGCCTGTTCGGCATCGTCGTGGGTGCGGCGCTCGCCGCGTCTATCGCGCTGGTCTTGACCGGTTGCTCTACTGAGGTCGCCAAGCCGTCGGTAGACCTGCCGGCCAAGTTCGCCGCAAGCACAGCCTCCGAAATGGAACCCGAAGCCGCGTGGTGGGAGACGTTCAACGACCCGGTGTTGACGGATCTGGTGCGCCGCGCGATGCGTGAAAACCGTGATATCAAGATCGCCGCCGAGCGTGTGCGCACCGCTCGCGCCGGTGAGACGATCAGTCGCTCCTGGCTCTTTCCGAGTGTCGGAATGTCCGCCTTCGGCTCCGACCGTAGCAGCGGCTACAGCACGGCCAAGAAGCAGGGTTATCCAGATACCGAGACCGTGGGCGCCGGTCTGGACGTCTCTTGGGAACTTGACCTCAGCGGACGCCTACGTGCTGGAGCAGCGGCGGCCGAGGCCGAGGCACTGGCCGCGGAGGACGGCGTGCGCGGCGTGCGTCTGCTGGTGATGAGCGACATCGCCAGCAACTACTTCACGCTGGTCGGCGCGCTGCGCCAGGCCGAAACATTACGCGCGATCTCGACGGCGCAAGACGAGACACTGCGCCTGGTTAACGCGCGCCACCGTGTAGGGCTGGCAACCTCCTTCGACGTCGAGCGTGCGCAAACCGATGCCGCATCGGCGCGCGCGCAAATCCCACCGTTGGAGACGCTGGCAGCCGTATCGCGACACCGCATCGCGGTACTGATCGGGGATCAGGCCTTTAACGCCACGAGCATCCAGCCCTCCCGTGGCAACGCGGTGGCGCCCGAGATCCGCAAGGGGCAGCCCGCCACCCTGCTACAGCGTCGGCCTGATGTATTGGCGCTGATGGCGCAGCTCGATGCCGCCAATGCGCGCCGTAAACAAGCTGCGGCTGAGTGGTTCCCGCGGCTGTTCCTCGGCGCATCCTACGGCCGCCAGGGCCTTGAGCTGAACGGTCTGGACCTGGGCGCCGCACGCTTCACCAACGTGGCCGGTCTGCTCGCGATGCCGATCTTCAACGCCGGGCGCACACGCGCGATCAACGAGGTTGCCGAGAGCGGCCAGCGTGAGGCGCTATTGCGCGCCGAGGACGGCATTGTGCGCGCACTCGAAGACGTGGAGAACGCCCTCGTCACGCAGACGCAAGAGCGTCAGCGCGCCCAGTCATTGCAGTCGGCCACCGAGTCTGCGGAGGCGGCACTGAGCCACGCGCAATCGCTCTACGACAGGGGGCAGATCGACCTGTTGCCGCTGCTCGACGCGCAACGGGCGCGCCTGGCGGTTCGCCTGAATGCCAACGACAGCAACACCCGGCTGCTGCTCGATAGCGTGCAGCTCTACAAGGCACTGGGCGGGGGCTGGCAGGTGTTCGAACAACCCGCTACTCCCACCGCAGCCACCACAGCCGACCGGCCACCACTTTCCTAAGAAACTGCCGTTTTTCAAAGAGGAACCGCCTTGAAAACCTCCCTTACTGCGGCCGGCGCTTTGGCCGTAGCCGTCATGCTGTCCGCGTGCAGCCCGGACCAGCCGACCGTTCAGGCACCACGACCGGTACGCACCGTTGAAATCAGCTACGACAATGCCCGCGACATCAGTCGCTACGTAGGCACCGTACAGTCGCGACATGAAGTCGACCAGGCCTTCCGCGTGGGCGGCAAAGTCGCCCAGCGCAACGTCGATGTAGGCCAGTTTGTACGCGAAGGCAGCATTTTGGCTGTGCTGGATGACAGCGACTACCGCCTCGCTGAAGAAGCGTCTCGACAACAGTGGGCGGTTGCCGCCGAGCAGACACGCCAGGCCGATTCGGACCGCCAGCGCCTGACCGCGCTGAAGGCTGACGGCTCGGTCAGTGCGGCCGACGACGAGCGCGCGCATACAAATGCCCAGACTGCGCATGCGACCGCCGAGGCCGAGGCGCGAAAGCTTGAGCTCGCACGCAACCGGCTCAAATACACCGTGCTGCGCGCCTCGCGTAGCGGCGTCGTCACGGCTGTTCGCGTTGAGACCGGGCAAGTCGTGGCTGAGGGCCAACCGGTTGTCTCGATCGCGAATCCCGATGAATCCGAGATCGTTGTCGATGTGCCCGAGGATCAGCTGTCCGTCTTCAAGGAGGCGCGTTTCAAGGCCTCGCTGGCCAGTGCGCCGAACGAGATCTTCGATGTCACGCTGCGTGAGCTGTCGCCCCAGGCTGCGGCGCAAACGCGCACCTATCGCGCGCGGCTCAAGCCGATGCAGGCGCTGCCGCTGGGTGCCACTGCCACGGTAACGGCCGAGCGCGTGATGACCAGTGTCTCGGTGGCAGCGGTGCCAGCCACGGCACTGACGCAAAGCGGCGGCCAGCCTGCCCTGTGGGTGGTCACGCCCGTGGGCAAGGATCCGGTCGGCGTCGTCGAATTGGTGCAGGTGGCGGTGTTGGGCTACCGCAACGACGAGGTGCTCGTCTCCGGGCCGCAGGCCGGTGCATTGGTCGTTACCGCCGGGGTACAGAAGATGGCATCCGGACTGAAGGTCGCGCTTCCCGGCGCGGCGATTGTTGACGCGAACATCACGCAGCAGGCCGCCCGATGAACAACTTCAACCTCACCGACTGGGCGCTGCGCCATCGCGCCATCGTCCTGTTCATGCTCCTCATTGTCGCAGTGGCCGGCGCCTTCAGCTTCACCAGGCTCGGTCAGCTCGAGGATCCGAACTTTTCCGTGCCCTCCATGACCGCCATGGTCATCTGGCCGGGCGCCACCGCTCAGCAGATGCAGGACCAGGTCCTCAACCGCATGGAGAAGAAATTCGAGCAGATCGACAACTTCGAGAAGGTGGTCACCTACGCGCGGCAAGGCTACGCGGGCATGACGCTCACCGTGCGCGGCGGCACCTCCAAGGCTGACCAGCGCGAGGCCTGGTATCAGGCGCGCAAGAAACTCAACGACCTGAGCCGCGAGCTGCCTGACGGTGTGATCGGCCCGATCGTAAACGACGAATACGGCGACGTGTATGGCCTGATGTACGCGGTCAAGGGCGACGGTGTCGGTCACGCCGACCTGTCGGACGCGGCCGAGGACATCAAGCGCCAGATGCTGAAGGTGCCGATGGTCAAGAAGATCGATCTCATCGGCAAGCAGGCCAAGCGCGTCTACGTTGAGTTCTCGCACGAGCGCCTGGCAGCGCTGGGCATTACACCGTTGGCCATCGCCGAAAGCCTCAAGAGCCAGAACGTCCTGTTGCCCGCAGGTCAGATCGACACCCGCGGCGACCGCGTCATGGTGCGCGTGAGCGGCCAGTTCGCCAGCGAAGAGGCTATCCGCAACGTGCCCATCTCCGCAGGCGGTCGGCTGATCAAGCTCGGCGACATTGCGACCGTTACACGTGACTTTGAGGATCCGCCGACCTACACAGTGCGCCACAACGGCCAGCCAGTGCTGATGCTCGGCATCACGATGACCAGCGACGGCAACATCGTGGACCTTGGCAAGGCGATGGACACGGCAGTCGCCAAGATCCAGTCGGAGCTACCACATGGCGTGGAGCTTGAGCTCGTGGCCGACCAGCCAACCACGGTGAAGGATGCTATCCACGACTTCGCGCACGCGCTGGCTGAGGCGCTGATCATCGTGATCGCAGTGAGCCTGGCCAGCCTGGGCTGGCGCGCTGGCCTTGTGGTCGCGACCACAGTGCCGCTGGTGTTGGGCGGCGTAGCGCTGGTGATGCTGGCGATGGGCTGGAACCTGGAGCGTATCTCGCTCGGCTCGCTGATTATCGCATTGGGCCTGCTGGTGGATGACGCCATCATCGCCATCGAGATGATGGTGGCGAAGATGGAAACCGGCATGGACCGCGTAAAGGCGGCCGCCTTCTCTTATCAGTCCACCGCCATGCCGCGCCTGACCGGCGCACTCATCACCGTCGTGGGCTTCCTGCCGATCGGCCTCTCGAAGTCCACCACCGGCGAGTACGCGGGTGGCATTTTCTGGATCGTCGGCGCCGCGGTGCTGTTCTCGTGGATCTGTTCCGGCATCTTCACGCCGTACCTGGCGGTCAAGATGCTGCCCAACGATTTAGGCAAGCACCAGCATGGTGATATGTATGACACGAAGTTCTACCGTACCCTGCGCCGCCTGATCGACGCCGCCATCGAGCGCCGGTGGGTGGTCATCGGTGCGACGTTTGGCGCTCTGGTGCTTGCTCTGGCCTGTATCAAGCTAGTGCCGCAGCAATTCTTCCCCAACAGTTCGCGACCTGAACTGGTCATTGACCTGCGCGTCAAGGAAGGTTCCTCGTTCGCCGCGACGACCGAGCAGGTCAAGCACATGGAGGAGATCCTGGCGAAGGACGAGGACGTGCGTTTCTATACCGCCTACACCGGCGCCGGCGCACCGCGCTTCTATCTCTCGCTCAACCCCGAGCTGCCGAATCCGGGATTCGCCCAGTTCGTTGTAATGACCAAGGACCTGGATGCACGCGAGCGGGTGCGTGAGCGGCTGGTGACCTCGGCCGACCAACAATTCCCGCAGGCGTGGGTGCGCGTGACCCGGCTCGAGTTGGGGCCGCCTGTCGGCTACCCGGTGCAGTTTCGCGTCGTCGGCCCCGATACTCAAGTGGTGCGCCGGATCGCCCGCGACGTGGAGAAGGTGGTTGCGTCCAACCCGAAGGTGCGCGACCTCCAGCTCGACTGGAACGACCCGGTGCGCACGCTGAAGGTCGAGCTTGATCAGGACAAGGCGAGCGCGCTTGGCCTCACGCCGGCCGACGTGTCGCTGGCGACCCAGACCGTGATGAACGGCGCAACCCTGTCGCAGCTGCGTGAGCATGAGGACCTGATCGACATCGTCGCCCGTGCCGTGCCTGAGGAGCGCTTGAGCCTCGACACACTGAAAGACATCAACCTTTACACCCGCCAGGGCACGGTGGTGCCGTTGTCGCAAGTCGCACAGGTGCGCTCCGAACTGGAAGAGCCAGTGCTGTGGCGCCGCAACCGCGATATGGCGATCACGGTGCGTGCCGACGTGAAGGATGGCGAACAAGGCGTATCGGTGACGCAGGAGCTCCAGCCGTTGCTTAAGGATATCGAAGCGAAGCTGCCGTCGGGCTACCGCATCGACGTGGGCGGCGCGGTGGAGGAAAGTGACAAAGCCAACAAGGCACTGCTGGCGGTGGCCCCGCTGATGCTGATCAGCATCCTGCTGTTGCTTATGCTGCAACTGCAGAGCTTCTCTCGCATGTGGATGGTGGTGCTGACCGCACCGCTGGGCCTGATCGGTGTGGTGCCGGCGCTGCTGGTGTTCCAGTCGCCGCTGGGCTTCGTCGCAATCCTGGGCATCATCGCATTGGGTGGCATGATCATGCGCAACTCGGTGATCCTGATCGACCAAGTGCAAACCGAGATCGCCGAAGGGCGCGACCCATGGAATGCTGTGCTGGATGCCGCCATTCACCGGGCCCGTCCGGTGATGCTGACGGCGCTGGCCACCGTGCTTGCAATGATCCCGCTAACGCGCAGTGTGTTCTGGGGGCCGATGGCAATTGCGATCATGGGCGGCCTTACCGTGGCGACGCTATTGACGATCTTCTTCGTCCCGGCGTTATACGCCGCATGGTTCAAGGTGGGTCGCCAGCCGGCCGCTGACAGCCAACAGGTACGGGAGGATGCCGCACTCGCTTCTGAGTGATGTGTGCCGTGACACTGTGTTCCCGACCTCACCGCTATTAGAAAGGCTTGCTCAGCGCCGTTTCTGAAAACAACAGAGGTCAGCCGCGAGGTTCAGCGAAACCTGCTTTCTTTCGCCTCCTCGCGGCTATTCCCACTGACAACGGCAAGCCCCCCGCTACCCCTGTTTATGGCGCGTTGACGGCTACAGGACGCACAAGGAGCGCCCCGAGCAGCCACCTGCCACGTAGAGCAGCAGAGTTGCTTTTATCAGTCGAAATCTACCAGCAGCGCTACTTGCAGAAATATCAGTTCTGCTAATACCCTTGTCACCATGAAAACACGCCGCCCCCTTACCCCTGAAGAAGTCGCCGAGAGCTCCAGGCTCAAGGCTATTTATGACCAGCGAAAGTCTGCCGCCAAAGCGGCTGGATCAAATCTCACTCAAGCGGATGTGGCCGAGGCCTGCGGATGGTCTGGCCAAAGCGCATTCAGTCAGTACGCAACCGGCAAGGTTCCACTGAACGTCGAGGCACTCCTGAAACTGGCAAAAGCCTTGCGCTTCGATGCCAGTGAAGTGAGCCAGCGCCTGATGTCGACCGTTGCCAGTGTCCAGCTTTCCGAGCGCATCCAGCCAAGCGTACTGATGTCGGACATCGAACCTTGGGATGACGACACGCCCCTGGATGACGATGAAGTTTACGTTCCCTTCCTGCGCGAAGTGGAACTGGCAGCCGGATCAGGCCGTTTCGTGATTGAGGAAAGCGACACTGCCCGGCTGCGTTTTTTCAAGAAGGACCTTCGCCATAACAGCGTTCAGTTCAGCAACGCGAAGTGCGTGGTTGTCAGCGGCAACAGCATGCTGCCAGTGCTGCGTGACGGCGCAACCGTGGGCATCAATGTCGGCAAGAGCTCACTGGGCGATATCGTTGACGGCGACATGTACGCCATCAACCACAACGGTCAGCTACGCGTGAAACAGGTTTACCGCCTGCCGACGGGCATCCGCCTGCGCAGCTTCAATCGCGACGAGCATCCGGATGAGGACTACACCTTTGCAGAAGTTCAGGAACAGCAGATCGTGATCCTGGGCCATGTGTTTTGGTGGGGGATGTTTGCCCGCTGATTGACGTTCACATGCCCGTCAGGCGATGAGGTTGCAGCTAAAAAGCCGAAACATCAAAAACCCGCCAGGTGCGGGTTTTTTTACGCCCCGCCAAAATATTATTAGCAGTGCTATTTACATTAAATATAAGCACTGCTACTTTTATCTCAAGAAATCAAATATCGAATCGCTTGTTAGATCTGACGGCCAGCGAGGTATTGACCGAACTGACGCATCGCCCGGAAGCGGCGCGAGCAACAACGAAAGCATCACTTCTGCCCATTC
This sequence comes from Pseudomonas sp. NPDC086112, assembly GCF_044746425.1. Lineage (NCBI taxonomy): Bacteria > Pseudomonadati > Pseudomonadota > Gammaproteobacteria > Pseudomonadales > Pseudomonadaceae > Pseudomonas > Pseudomonas sp. NPDC086112. The sequence continues at coordinate 262,378 of NZ_JBIVCD010000002.1, forward strand.
ACTGAGTGGGCAGTGGGATGTAGGCCTACATCAAAAGCGAAAGGCTCAACGGAGCAAAAGGTGACATCAAATGAATTAAGGAAAATGACCATGACCGTAGATATCAGCAACTACACAATCGCTACACCGCTTCCGATCTCCGAGACCAACCCCATCGCACTTGAGCTCATCGGCTGGCGGGCGCTGCTTGAATGCCCGCAAGTCATTTCGATGCTTCCAGATGGCTCGCTGCAAATGACGGCACCGACCCTCGGCGCTTCGAGCAAGAGCACGCAGCGGACTCGCTGCGAGTGGAAAGAGCCGGGTTATTGGCTGTTCGCCAGCGCTGCTGACCATTGGAACCGACAAGAAATGCGCCTGACGAAGGTCAACTCGCTGCAGAAGGTCGTAATCGGCCAGATTCATGTGCAGGGTTCAGAGCGACCACCGGTGAAAGTGTTTTGGAACAAAGGCCGAATCACCATGGGGTTCCGGTCGAGTTATCTACAAGAAGACCCGGTGAATTCCACGGTTCTGGAAGACGTGCCGCTCGGGGCACTGTTCAAAATCAACATTCACGCCAATTCGAATGGCGCGGTCTCCGTTTCGGCGAGCTGTAACGGCGTCAAATCGACCTCCGCAATCATGCGCCTCGACAACACCTGGGACACGAAAACGCTGGCCTTCCACGGCGGTGTGTACAACCAGATCGATTACTCCGACACCACCGACCCCGAAGACGGTTCGGTGTGCATCATCAGCGACCTTTCCATCACCCATGCTTGATATTAAATCGGATCTGTAGGAGCCAGGCTTGCCGGCGAAGGCGTCCTCAAGGGCGCCTTCGCCGGCAAGTCGGATCGCCGCACCGCTGGCTCCTACGAAAAGCGGCCGGATCAACTCTTTACGTGCAGCGCATCATCGGGCAATGACTGGAGGTCATCCACCACATTGTCTGTAGTAATGACCGCATCAAGGCCCCAGTCGCCAGGCACGTGCCAATCCTCCCCAAACATCTCCGCCGGATGCATCGTCCGTTCGGAACCATTGCCGCATGCCAGGGACTTCGCCGGACAATACAGGTCGCATCCCCAACAGATCCGTTCGGGGTGCTTGGGGTTGACGGGGAAGTTCTTGGCCATACCGATCTCCGATCATTGAGTGGCGTTTTTCCAACCTACAGCCCTTGCGCAATGCCAGCCTTGATACATATCAAGAACCGGCATCGAGCCCCCTGCGCAATCCTGAGCCAACCGTTTAATTACTCAAAACTTGATAACAATCATTATTGTTCGCAGCAAAGCTTCCTAGACTCGGGCTCCTACTCATCGGTGTTCAGGAAGCTATTATGCGTACCCCTTTTTCGCTATCACTCGCCCTGCTCTTGCTCACACCACTGGCTCACGCCAAGGAATACCCGATCGGGGAACCACAGTTGTGTCCCGGGCTGGAAGTCGGGGCGGTGTATTTGCAGCCGATAGAAATGGCACCTACGGGGATGATGCGCGCCACCGCGGATTCCGACGTCCACCTGGAAGCTGACATTCGCGCCACTGCGGACAATCGGCAGGGCTTTCAGGAAGGCAGTTTCGTCCCCTACCTGAACGTCTCTTTCAACCTGAAAAAACACGGCAGCGACCCAGAGATCAAAGGCGATTTCCACGCCATGGTGGCCAACGACGGTCCGCACTATGGCGACAATGTGAAGCTGCTTGGCCCCGGTAAATATCAGCTGACGTTCACCGTCCTGCCACCTGGCGGTCATGGCTCCCTCGGGCGCCATACCGATAAGGAAACCGGTGTAGCGCCCTGGTTTGAACGCTGCGAACTGCACTACGAATTCATCTACGCCGGCATCGGTAAAAAAGGCGGTTATTGAATGAAGCGCCTGCATCTTGCCTGGCTGATTGTGGCCGGAACAGTTGCACCGTTGACGGCCCATGCCGAGTTGCCGAGCTACGAACTGGTTCTGCGCGATGGCCACTTCACCCCTGCCTTGCTGGAGGTGCCGGCCGGACAGCGCTTCAAGATCGTTCTGAAGAACGCCGGCCAAGGTCCGGCCGAGTTCGAGAGCACGCCGTTGCGGGTTGAAAAAGTCTTGTCGCCGGGCGTGACAACCTTCGTGGTCATTCACCCCCTGAGGCCCGGTCACTATCCCTTTTTTGACGAGTTCAATCCGCAATTGCCCGAGGGCGGCATCCTCGCGAAATAACCTGTTAGCGCACGGAGCTTCCATGAATCAATCAATGTTCATCGTCTGGCGCGAAAGCGTCGAGGCGTTGCTGGTGATCGGTATTCTCCAGGCCTGGGCCAGCCAGCAAGGCCAACGTAATCGTCTGTTCAAATTCCTTTGGGCAGGTGTAGTGCTGGGGTTGATGCTCTCGGGCCTGCTGGCGGTGTTGATTCTGTTTGCCGGTGAGGCCATGAACGGGTCGGCCAGCGAATGGTTCCAGGCCGCACTCGCACTGGTTGCAAGTTTGTTGATGGTGCAGATGGTGGGCTGGATGCATCGCCACGGACGCACCTTCAACCACGATTTGCGACGACACGCCGATAGCCACCTGGCTCGACAAGGGGGCGCAGGTCTATTACTGCTGGCCATGCTCGCGATCAGCCGTGAAGGCAGCGAAACGGTGGTTTTTCTCTATGGCGCCGGCGCCCGGTTGCGCGGTCCGCAGCTCGGTTTGTTTGCCGTCGGCGGCGTGTTGGGACTGGTGCTGTCGGCGCTGACCATCACGCTGCTGCACAGCAGTCGCCGATTCATTTCATGGCAGCGATTCTTTGCCATCAGCGAAGTCATCTTGCTCATGCTCGGCGCAGCGTTGCTGGTCAGCGGCACCGAACGAATCGGCGGCCAACTGCTCTCCCTGGATTTGCCGGACGTGGTTTACAGCCTCATTGGCGAAGCGCTTTGGGATAGCAGCACGTTGCTGAACGACAGCCACGGATTGGGTGGTTTTCTTGCCGGGTTCGCCGGTTATCGGGCAAGCCCCAGTGGCCTGACCTTGTTGGTGTGGATCGGTTATTGGCTGGCCGTCGGCGGCTGGCTACGGCAACGGACTGCGGAAAACCTGCCATGCCCGACCTGAGCCGGCGCAATCGATGGCTCCAACGCCTGGGCGACGGGATGCGTCGCCATGCGTCCGTCATCCGTGCGGTGCAGTGGGCTGTTGTAGTGTTTTATGCGGTGCTGTTGGTGACCCCGGCGCTGTTGCCGCTGCCAGACAGCCAGGCACGGATACTCGACAACCTGACCTTGCTCGCACAGCTTCTATTCTGGGGAATCTGGTGGCCGTTCGTGTTGCTGTCGATGGTGTTCTTCGGCCGACTCTGGTGCGGCGTTCTGTGCCCGGAAGGTTCGCTCAGCGAATGGGCCAGCCATTACGGTAAAGGCCTGGGTGTGCCGCGCTGGTTGCGTTGGGGCGGCTGGCCAACATTGGCGTTCTGCCTGACGACCCTCTACGGCCAGTTGATCAGCGTCTATGACTACGCCCAGGCCGCGCTGTTGATTCTGGGCGGTTCGACCGTCGCAGCGGTCATCGTCGGGTTGTTGTTCGCCCGGGGCAAGCGAGTCTGGTGCCGCTACCTGTGCCCGGTCAGCGGCGTTTTCGCCCTACTCGCCCGGCTGGCCCCTGTGCACTTTCAGGTCGATGAACAACGCTGGCTAGAAAATGCCGCACCGCGCCTGCCGCCGCCCAACTGCGCGCCCCTGCTCGATATCCGCCGCCTGCAAGGCGCCAGTGATTGCCACGCCTGCGGACGCTGCAGCGGGCAACGCGGTGCCGTTCAGCTGATCGCCCGCTCCAGCAATCAGGAGATTCTTCACGCAACAGCGCAAACCCTGTCCCCTTGGGATGCACGCTTGCTGCTGTTCGGCGTGATCGGCTTGGCCATGGGCGCGTTTCAGTGGACGGTCAGCCCATGGTTTGTCGCCCTCAAACAATCCCTGGCCCAGTGGCTGGTCGAACACAACCAGTTCTGGGCCCTGCAGGACAACGCTCGCTGGTGGCTGCTCACCCATTACCCGCAGCTCAACGACAGCTTCAGTTGGCTCGACGGTTTCAGCATCGTCGCTTACCTGAGTTTGAGTTCGATAGTGCTCGGCACGGCGTTGATGCTGCTTCTGCGTCTGACGGCCCGACTGGCGAGAGATCGCACACTGTATTGGCCCCTGGCGCTGACACTCACGCCCCTGGGGGGGGCCGGCCTGTTTCTCGGGCTGTCGGCCACCACCGTCAAATTACTGCGTTATGAAGGTCTGCTGCTGGAGTGGGTACAACCGGCCAGGGCCTGTCTGTTATTGGCCGCGATGGGCTGGAGCCTGCTACTGGGTTGGAAACGGCTGAGTCGCGAAGGTCTTTCCCAGGTGCGACGCGGGTCCGCCATCGCTTGCCTGCTCCTGGCCGAAGGCATGGTGGGATTTGGCTGGTGGTTGCAATTCTGGGGCTGGGCTTGAGTTCCCCAGCCCCCGTTACCCCCGCAACACGAAGGCTGGAAACAACTCGCGCATGGCCTCCCACAACTCTGGCAGCAACGCTTGAGCCGACACGCTCGGCAACAGCGGATCGAACATCCGTTCGGTGCGAACCAGTTGCACGGCAAAGCGTTTGACGCCGAGCGCATTCAAGCGTTTTGCCAGGATCAGCAGACGCGCCGGTTCGAACAGATGCCAATGCACGGTGGTGCGACATTCGTAGTCGACACCACTGGCCAGCAGATGCTCGAGGCTGCGCCAGTTGGCGGTGCCGCTGCCCTCGACCCGGGTGATGGCCTGGCAATCCTCGGGCAACGCCTTGACATCGAAACCGACCCAATCCGCCCCGGTCAATGCCTTGGCAAATGCAGCAGGCTTGATCCCGGCGCTGTGCAAGCCGATGCGAAACCCCATGTCCCGCACTTCATCCATGGCGCCGAGCAAACCGTCCTGCAAGGTTGGCTCACCACCGCTGAACACCACGGCATCGAGCAGGTCCTGACGACGTTGCAGAAACGCCAGCACCCGCCGCCAATCCACTTCCTCACTGCCACGAGGGGGAATCAGCTGCGGGTTATGACAATAACGACAACGCCAGGCGCAACCCTGGCAAAACAGCACGCAGGCGAGCTGTCCCGGATAGTCGATAGTGGTCAGGGGCACCATGCCCCCGACCCGAAGCATTCGACTCATTGGCGCCCGGCCAGTGCCGCGCTTTCAGTGAAGTGCACCCGCTCACGGTGCTCCGACTGTTTACCCGGATTGAACGCCGACACAGGACGGTGATAGCCCATCACCCGGGTCCAGACTTCGCAGCGTTGACGTTGAGCCTGGGGCAGTGTTTGCGATGCAGTCATGGTGAAGCTCCTTGCGGTTGAGTGGATCGAAATCAATGAACGGCGCCGGCTTTCTGCTCTTGCAGCAGCAGGACCTCGTCGCACTTAGGGCAGAACTCATGCTCGCCATCGAGGTAGCCGTGCACCGGGCAGATGGAGAACGTCGGGGTCACGGTCAGGTACGGCAGGCGGAAGCGGCCAAGGGCTTTTCGCACCAGTTGCTTGCAAGCCTGGGTCGAAGAAATTCGCTCGGCCATGTACAGGTGCAGGACCGTGCCGCCGGTGTATTTGCATTGCAGTTCGTCTTGAAGTTCCAGGGCCTCGAAGGGGTCTTCGGTGTAGCCCACCGGCAGTTGCGAGGAGTTGGTGTAATACGGCGCCTGCACACTGCCGGCCTGGAGAATGTCCGGATAGCGCTTGAGGTCTTCCTTGGCGAAGCGGTAAGTGGTGCCTTCTGCCGGTGTCGCTTCCAGGTTGTAGAGATGACCGGTTTCCTCCTGGAATCGCAGCAACGTGGCGCGCACATGGTCGAGCATATTCAGGGCAAACTTGCGGCCCTGTTCGGTGTGCATGCCCTCCTCGTCGCCGCTGAAATTGCGCAGCATTTCATGCAGGCCGTTGAGGCCGATGGTGGAAAAATGGTTGCGCAAGGTGCCCAGGTAACGCTTGGTGTACGGGTACAAACCGGCGTCCATGTGGTGCTGAATGACTTTGCGCTTGACCTCCAGGCTTTCCATCGCCAGCTCCATCAGCGTGTCCAGGCGCTGCAACAAACCACTGGTGTTGCCCTTGAACACATAACCCAGACGGGCGCAGTTGATAGTTACCACGCCAAGCGACCCGGTCTGTTCCGCCGAGCCGAACAAGCCGCCGCCGCGCTTGAGCAACTCCCGCACATCGAGTTGCAACCGGCAGCACATCGAACGCACTTGATTGGGCTGAAGATCCGAATTGAGGAAGTTCTGGAAGTACGGCAAACCGTAACGCGCGGTCATCTCGAACAGACGGTCGGCGTTTTCACTGTCCCACGGAAAATCATGGGTGATGTTGTAGGTCGGGATCGGAAAGGTGAACACTCGCCCTTTCGCATCGCCAGCCTGCATCACCTCGATGTAGGCGCGGTTGAGCAGGTCCATTTCGACTTGCAGGTCGCCATAGGCAAACGGCATTTCCTCCCCGCCGATGACGGGTATCTGCTCGCGTAAATCCTGCGGGCACACCCAGTCGAAAGTCAGGTTGGTGAACGGCGTCTGGGTGCCCCAGCGCGAGGGTACGTTGAGGTTGTAGATGAACTCCTGGATCGCCTGGCGCACCTCCTGATAACTCAGCTGGTCCTTGCGCACATAGGGCGCGAGGTAGGTATCGAAGGAGCTGAATGCCTGAGCACCGGCCCATTCGTTTTGCAGGGTGCCGAGGAAATTCACCATCTGCCCCAAAGCGCTGCTCAAGTGCTTCGGCGGACCGGCTTCAACACGCCCCGGCACACCGTTGAGCCCTTCGTGCAACAGGGTGCGCAGCGACCACCCGGCGCAGTAACCGGCGAGCATGTCCAGGTCGTGCACATGCAAGTCCGCCTCGCGGTGGGCCTGGCCGATGGCCTCGCTGTACACCTCGTCCAGCCAGTAGTTGGCAGTGACCTTGCCCGACACGTTCAACACCAGCCCACCCAGGGAATACCCCTGATTGGCGTTGGCCTGAACCCGCCAGTCTTCACGATCCAGGTACTCGTTCATCGAGGTCGCCACTTCGACCATGGTCCGGCGGTCCCGACGCAAACGCCCGTGTTGTTCGCGGTAGACGATGTAGGCCCGCATGGCGAAGAAGAAACCGGCGTCCATCAACACCCGTTCGACACGATCCTGGATCTGCTCGACATGCAGCCTTGGCAGTCCGTCCAGCCGGGCGAGTACCGCCTGAAGCAAGTCTTCAACCTCAACCTCGGTGTACTCCCCGGTTGCCTTGCCGGCAGCGATCAATGCTTGACGGATCTTGTCCGCATCGAAGGCGACCAGACTGCCATCGCGCTTGTGCAAGCGGTTACATCCTACTGCGATCAGCGTGCTCTGCATTTGGCCTCCAAACACTACATATAGACTTAAATAAACTTAAAACCACAACATGCAGTGAAGACTACGGACAAAGGGCTGATCTGCAATTGATCGATATCAAGATTTGGCGGTGAAAAAAACGTCCGATGACGACACAGATTCTGTGGCAAGCGAGGAGCCAATGTGGGAGCGGGCTTGCTCGCGAAGAGGCCATCACATTCAACATCATTGTTGACTGATAGACCGCTTTCGCGAGCAAACCCGCTCCCACATTTGATCATCTGTGTTCTTACAAACCGTGCAGAGCAGCTCAACCACCACTCATGTTCATGAACCGCACTATCTGCACCTCCCCTTCGGGACTGAAATCGTGGCGCAACGGCTTGCCGCGCAAGGCCTTCTGCACGGCATTGATCACGGGCTGATCATCCAGCGGATAACGCCGCAGCAATCCTCTTAAATCCAGCGCATCGTCCTGCCCCAGACAAAGCAACAGCTTCCCTTCAACCGTCATCCGTACCCGATTACAGCTGCCACAGAAGTTGTGACTGTTGGGTGAAATGAAACCGATCCGGGTATCGGGATGGCGTTCCAGGCGCACGTAGCGCGCCGGTCCGCCGCTGTTTTCAGTGCTATCGAGCAACCGATGCTGGCTGGCGATCAGCGCCCGCACTTCGTCGCTGGAACAAAACGATTCGCCCCGGGAACGCCCGACGTCGCCCAAGGGCATTTCTTCGATGAAACTGATATCGATGCGCTGATCGATGGCGTATTGCACCAACGCCGGGACTTCATCGAAGTTGCGCCCTTTCATCACCACGCAGTTGAGTTTGATCCGCTCAAACCCCGCGTCCCGCGCCGCTTCGATGCCGTTGAGCACCTGATCGAGATCGCCGATGCGGGTGATCGCACGAAACTTCTGCCCGTCCAGGCTATCGAGGCTGATGTTCATCCGCTTGACCCCCGCCTCTGCCAATGGCCGGGCCAGGCGGCTCAGTTGCGAGCCGTTGCTGGTCATGACCAGTTCGCGCAAACCGGGCAGCGCGGCGATGTTGCGGCACAGTTCGACAATGCCCGGACGAATCAGCGGCTCGCCGCCGGTCAGGCGGATTTTGCGTACACCCAACCCGACGAACAGCGTTGCCAGACGCTGCAACTCTTCCAGCGTGAGCACCTGCTGACGCGGCAGGAAGGTCATGTTTTTCGCCATGCAATACACACAGCGAAAATCACAACGGTCCGTCACCGACATCCGCAGATAATCGATCTGCCGTCCAAAGCCATCCTGCATTACAGCGTTCATCACATCTCCCGGTTTTCCTCGATGCTCACTGCACCAGCGGTGAGTCGGCACCCTGCAAGTGGATGCCGCGAATATCCGCCGCACCGATCAGGGTTTGCAGGTACTGCACCAGCGCTTTTTGCCAGACGCCTTGCTGCAACTGCGTGCGAATCGCCGTCGACACCACTTCATAGGGCAACGGCATACCTTCGATCCGCTGATCGACACTGACCACATGCCAGCCGTAGCGACTTTCCAGCGGTTTGCTGGCCAGGCCCGGCGCCAGGGTGAACAGCTGACGTTCCAGTTCGGGCACGGTCTGGCCCTTGCTGATTTGCCCCAGAGAACCGCCCTGAGCCTTCGACGGGCAGGCCGAATACTTCACGGCCAGCTCGGCGAAACTGCCGGGAAAGTCTTCCAGACGTTGCAGCAGAACTTCCGCCTGATCATGGGCAAGGGCGCGCGCCTCGACATCATCCGGCGCACACTCGAGCAGGATGTGCCGAACCGCCAGCAACGGTGCGCTGTGAAAGCGCCCGCGATTGTTTTCGTAGTAACGCAGACTGGTTTCCTCGTCGCACTGCGGTACGTGCACCTCGCGTTCGAGCAATAAGCGCGTGGCCGCTTCTTCTTCGTTCTCGCCAGCGCCAATCTCCATCGACACGCCGAGTTCGGCAATGCGCTGCTGCAACAACTCGCGGATCACCAACGCCCGGGCGGCCAGGTACACCGCTTCTTCGCGGCTTTCGGCCGGGTGATATTGCAGCTCCTGGGCCATCGCTTCCGGGGTGATCGAGACCTCGTTGACGCTGATGATCGGCCACTCCTGTTCGCTGCTGGCGATCAACTGCGCCGGGGCGTCATCGGCAGCTGCCGGCTCAACCGGGAGAGCTTCAAACTGCGCCTCTGCGACCGGCGCGATATCGAGAACGTCCTCGGCTTTTTTGGAAGACCCGCAGCCACCGCTGCCGCCGTTACCACCACCACATCCACATCCACCTGACATGATTGTCTCCTCAGTACTTCTGACGAACGATTTGATAACGACGCCCCAGGTACCAGATCGGTGCGCTGATCATGTGTACGAGACGGGTGAAGGGGAACAGCACAAACAGGGTCAAACCGAGAAACACGTGCAGCTTGTAGGTCAGCCCGACCGGCGCGATGGCCGCCGCCGCTTCCATCGGCCGCAACAGCACAGTGTTCTGCGCCCAATCGGCGAGCATCACCATCACCGAGCCGTCCATATGCGCGGTGGACGCCGCAATCGTCAGCAGCCCCAGCAGCAACTGCGCCAGCAGCACCAGCAGAATCAGGATGTCCGAAGGGCTGGAGGTGGCGCGTACCCGAGGATCGGTGAGCCGCCGATTGACCAGCATCAGCAAGCCGATCAAGCACAGCAGACCAAAGAACCCGCCGGACACCATCGCCAGCAACTGCTTGTTCTCGGTGCTGATGACATGGTGATAGACCGACGCTGGGGTCAGCAGGCCAACGAAGTGCCCGGCCAGCACGAACAACACACCGACGTGAAAGAGGTTGCTCGCCACGCGCATCCCGCGCTGATTGAGCATCTGGCTCGAACCTGCCTTCCAGCTGTATTGCGACAGGTCGAAGCGTGCCCAGCTGCCAATCAGGCAAATGGCCAAAGCGACGTAGGGATAGATCCCGAATAACAACAGATTCCATTTAGACATTACCGACCTCCTTGGCTGGCGCGGCGGCCAACCCTTCATGCTGAAAATCCACCCAGTGCAACGGCACCGCGCTTTCTTCCCGAGCCTTGCCCGGTGCGCTTGGCAGTCCACTGCAACGGTCCTGCTGTTCGGCCTGGAGAAAGTCAACGGCCTCCTCTTCCCAGATCTTGTCGAGGGCTTCGAGGGAGTCATCGCGTGGTTCCGCCGCCACCTGCGCCCGCAGATCGGCCACCGCCTGATGCGGTTCGGCCCCGGCGATTTGCAGCAGCGCCCGAAAACAACTGGCATAGGCGCTTTCGCGCTCTTCCAGGCGTGCGGCGAGCAAGGCCAGCAAGTGCGAAACATCCGCCAGGCCCTCGCGGGCCTCGATGTCTTCGCGGGTGGAGAGGAACTCCAGGTACAACGGGATGTAATCGGGCAGCTCTTTGACGCCGATGGCAAAACCGGCTTCTTCGTATTGCGCCATCATGTCGACCATCGCCTGGCCACGGTCGCGGGACTCGCCGTGCACATGCTCAAACAACAGCAACGACAGCGAACGACCCCGGCCGAACAGCGCACCGTAGTGCTCCTGCCCGTCCATCAGGTCATTGGCGCAGATCAGCTCGAGCAATTCGAACAACGCGCCGCGCTGTTTAGGGCTGATTTCCCGTGACTGGATGATCGCTTTCTCCAGTTCGTCGCGACCGCCAATCAGCGTCTCGGTCGGGTAATCGAGCAGCAGCGAAATCACTTTGAGAATTTGCATGCTCATTCCTCCCACAACTGGACGGTTTTCAGGATGTCGCGGCGGTTGGCTTTCTTCGCACCGAACATGTTGGTGTCGGAACTGCCGCTGCAGCCGCTGCCGAAACTGAAACCACAACCGGAGCGTTCGGCGAAGGCATCGCTCATGGCGTCTTCACGGTGCGCGCTCGGTACCACAAAGCGGTCTTCATAGTTGGCGATCGCCAGGTAGCGATACATCTCCTCGACCTGGGCCACGCTCAGGCCGACGTCCTTCAACACTTGCAGGTCCTGAACCCCGTCGACTTGCTCGGAACGTTTGTAGGCGCGCATCGCCAGCAAGCGTTTAAGCGCACGCTTGACCGGTTTTTCATCGCCCGCCGTCAGCAGGTTGGCCAGGTACTTCAGTGGAATACGCAGGCTGTCGACATCCGGGATCACCCCGTTCATACCGACGGTACCGGCAGTGGCGGCGTTCTGGATCGGCGACAGCGGCGGCACGTACCAAACCATCGGCAAGGTGCGGTATTCCGGGTGCAACGGCAGTGCGAGTTTCCAGTCCACGGCCATTTTGTAGACCGGCGAACGTTGCGCCGAGTCGATCACCGACTGCGGTACGCCATCGGCCAGGGCCTGACGAATCACTGCCGGGTCATTCGGATCGAGGAAGATCTCCAGTTGTTTCTCGTACAGATCCTGCTCATTGGCGGTGCTCGCCACTTCGCTGATGCGGTCGGCGTCATACAGCAGCACGCCGAGGTAACGGATGCGTCCGACACAGGTTTCGGCGCAAACGGTCGGCATCCCGGCTTCGATCCGCGGGTAGCAGAAGATGCACTTCTCGGACTTGCCGCTCTTCCAGTTGAAGTAGATTTTCTTGTACGGGCAGCCGCTGATGCACATCCGCCAGCCACGGCATTTCTCCTGGTCGATCAGGACAATCCCGTCTTCTTCACGCTTGTAGATCGCCCCGCTCGGGCACGACGCCGCGCACGTCGGGTTGAGGCAGTGCTCGCACAGGCGCGGCAAATACATCATGAAAGTGTTTTCGTATTCGCCGTAAATGTCCGCCTGGATCTTGTCGAAGTTCTTGTCCTTGCGACGCTTGGCGAATTCGGTGCCGAGGATTTCTTCCCAGTTCGGGCCCCACTCGATTTTTTCCATGCGCTTGCCGGAGATCAGCGAACGCGGACGCGCAGTGGGCTGATGCTCGCCCAGCGGCGCGGTGTGCAGGTGCTGGTAATCGAAGTCGAAGGGCTCGTAGTAATCGTCGAGGCTCGGCAGGTCCGGGTTGGCGAAAATGTTCGCCAACACGCGGAATTTACCGCCGATGCGCGGGTTGATCGTGCCGTTGGCGTTGCGGATCCAGCCGCCCTTCCACTTGTCCTGGTTTTCCCATTCTTTCGGGTAGCCGATCCCGGGTTTCGATTCGACGTTGTTGAACCAGGCGTATTCCATGCCTTCACGGCTGGTCCAGACGTTTTTGCAGGTGATCGAACAGGTGTGGCAACCGATGCACTTGTCCAGGTTCAGAACCATGCCGATTTGTGAGCGAATCTTCATCTCAGTTCTCCTCGATATCGGTCGGCAGCGGACGTGGCAGGTCATCGCCACTTGAACCATCGAGCCAGTCGACTTTGGACATTTTGCGCACCACGACGAATTCGTCGCGGTTACAACCGACCGTGCCGTAATAGTTGAAACCGTAGGCTTGCTGGGCATAGCCGCCGATCATGTGGGTCGGTTTGAGCACAACGCGGGTGACCGAGT